>URYA01000001.1 GCA_900551975.1 uncultured Collinsella sp.
GTCAGCATCCAAAGATGTCGAAAAATGTCGACTTTGGATGCTGACGTGCATGTTTGGGTCGGCGGGGGACTAGGCAATCATTGCATCGAGCGTGATGAGCTCCCTGAGTCGCTCTGTGCGTGTTTGCCCATGGCGCTTTGCCTTCTCGTCAAACGCTTCAAGAACCGATTCACCCACACGTGCCGATAAAACAACGCTTGGCTCATCGGAGATCGACGGCCTTCCCAGCTTGATGGTGCGGCCCTTCGGCCACTCATCTTTTTCGTATGCCTCCGCGGCTTTCTCCAACTCTCCGGGAGCAAACCCCATCATCTTTTCGAGCTGCTTAGCGTCTATAGCGCCTCCTATCGATCGGCATATTGTCGAGCGTCGGTTCTCGGATTCTCTTTTTGTATACAATTTTGTAGACAAAAATACAAGCAGTTTATCGGGCTAATTAGCTTGTTTTGACCCGCCTGTTCGATAGGAAATGAGTATTGACGGCTTCGCTACTCCTTTGCTTTTCAGCTTGGAATTTGGATGCTCATTGAACTTCCGGAGGGGAGCGCTTTATTAAGCTATCGAGATTCTGGGCAGGAACTCTCACTGGTCTTCGGTAATGGGACCAGCTTAATTCGCGACACAGTGTGTCGCGAATGGGAGTAGTCGTTAGGTGTCCTTCAATGGCTACTCATATAAGAACGTCTAAGTGTCGGATTTTGTCATTTAGTGTCGTTCTCAGCGACTATTCTGGAGGGTCGTGGTCAAAAAGGGCAAATATGAGTACTGTTGCCATTATGGTTGCATTTATTTTGCTATAAATAGCAGCTCCTGATGAGATTTGTTCCCATTAGGAGCTACTTTTATTGAACATATGAGGAGAAATAACGTCGTCTGCGGACGAGTGGAACGTTGAATAGTTCCTGAAGTGATCAAAATCGCTGCTACTAAACAGGTAGCAGTACTCATATTTGCCCTTTTTTGACCACAGCCCTCTCGGAAACCTTTCCAGAGGCGTCAAACAGCCATAATCCAAAGGTCGCCTCAAACAATTAGCTGGCTAAGAGCGTCCATGGCTACCCAAAAGCTGTACACCAGCATCCAAAGATGTCGAAAAATGTCGACTTTGGATGCTGGCGTACATGTTTGTGCCGTATTGGTTTGTGCGTTGGGGCGGGCCGACCGCAATGGCACACTAGAGCAGATTCTCCTGCACCCATGCGATGATGTCGCTTGACTCGTAGAGCGGTTCGCCATCGATGAATAGACAGGGAACCTGGCGCTTTCCGCCGACGGCGATGAGTGTCTGTTCGGCATCGGAGTCGGTTGAGATGTTGCGCTCGGGAATGGTTACGCCGTTATCGGCCAAAAAGCGCTTGACCTTTAAGCAATACGGGCAGCCAGTCATAACGTAGAGCACGAGCTCATGATCAGTAGCCATAGGTCTCCAATCGGTTGAAGTTTTGATTGAAATACCCAAAGCCGCCGCAGTCTATGCGCACGTCAACGACGACTCGATGGCCTGGACCAGAAACGCCGTAGCTCCGGTGCCGCAGGGCTTGTCGTAGTAGTCGATAAAGCGCCGGTCGGCAAGATAGCCGTGGGCGAGGCCCAGGTACGCTTCGTTCTGGGGTTCGCGTCCCCAGTTGAGACCAATCCAACGACGATGCATCGCGACAAGCTTGCGAGCCTCGCTTCCATTCGCATCGCCATCGCCCATGGCAATCGAGAGTTGGCCCAGAATAGCGCGTTCAAGTTCCTTCATGTCGTTCCATGCCTCGGGGTCCATGTCCAGCAGTGCTTCGTTTGCTGCGTCGATCGCCTCGTCGCCGTAGCGCTTCCGGGCTTCGGCGCCGTAGCGCTCCTCGTTTTCCTGCACGGTGCGCCAGCGCTCCAGTTGCGGCAGGACGGCGCCCATGAGCGAGACGGCTTCGTCGAGCGACATACCGGTGTTTTGTGCCAGGCGCGGGGCACAATCCTCGATCATTGCCTCCATGGTGGTGTCGTAGATGTACTTGCCGTGGTCGTAGCACCACTTGCAGTAATGGTCGGTCGTGGCGCCTGTGGCATCGGTGCCGCAGGCGTCGGGCGTGAGTATCATGCCGCAGCTCTGGCAATAATGCTCGGGCATTTCGAGCAGGTGGGACAACGGCTCGCCGGTTACGGCGGCAATGAGCTTCATCATGTCGATGCCCGGTGTGACCTCGCCGCGTTCCCAACGGCTGATGGCTTGGCGTGTGACAAAGAGCTTAGCGGCGAGTTGCTCTTGGGTAAGGTGATGGGCGCGACGGACAGCGATGAGCTTTTCTGCAAAGGCCATAACGGCTCCTTTCTGCTGGTTGATGGCTTAAGCATACGCGGCGGCAGGCGCCCTTCCAAGCAACCGTTGGTTGCACGACGGAGGACCGCGGCGAAGAATTGCGCACAACGCCTCACACCTCCATGCCGTACAATGACCGGCATGGAACCTATCGCACACATACATACCGACCTGCCGCAGAAGTTCGGCATTCCGCGCAACAGCTTTTTGGCGCCTCATCTGCAGGGACGCATCGTTTTTGAGCCGGAATTTGCCTCCAATGCAGCGGTTGAGGGTCTGGACTCCTTCTCTCACCTGTGGCTGCTGTGGCGCTTCGAAAACGGAACGCCCGGCGGCACGGCTAAGGACATAGCCGCCGATGCCAAAACGCAGGACAGGTCCGGTACCAACGCAAAATGGTCGAAGACCGTGCGTCCGCCGCGTCTGGGCGGAGCCGAACGTGTGGGAGTGTTTGCCACACGCAGTCCGTTTCGCCCTAATCCCATCGGGCTCACCTGCGTCAAACTCAGCCGTGTCGAGCTCACCGACGATGGCCCTATCATCCATGTGCTGGGGGCCGACCTGCGTGACGGCACGCCCATCTACGACATTAAGCCCTACATCCCGTTTGCGGACTGTCACCCGGATGCGACCGGCGGCTGGATTAAAGACGCGCCGTGGCAAGAGCTCGATGTCGAGTTTCCGCAAGCTCTGCAGGATATGGTCCCGCCCGCAAAGATTTCTGGCTTGGTCGAGGTCCTTTGCCAAGATCCGCGCCGCGCGGGCAGCAAGCACGAGCCAAACCGCGTCTATCATCTGGCCTACGCCGGGCTCGACATATCGTTTACGGTCGACGAAACCCAGCTAACCGTAGTCGCCGTCAACGACGCGCAAGACTAACCAGCCATTCGTCCGCACCCGTCAAATTAAGCGCCAAACTCCGCGCCAAAACCGTCCACGCTGGTGGACAATAACGCCTACCAAAACAATCACTTTGCACGGGGGCTCAGCATGAAATACGACTTTAGCTCGCTTATCGACCGCCACGGCATGGACTCCATCGCCGTTGACTCCTGGGGCGAGATCCCCGGTATGGCTCCGAACGCACCCGACGAGGGCTTCGACCGCATTCCCATGTGGGTGGCCGACATGAATTTTGCCACGGTGCCCACGGTCCAGGAGCACATCATTCAGCGCGCTCAGCATCCCATGTTTGGCTACTTTAACCCGCGCGCCGAGTACTTCGACCGCATTATCGAATGGCAGGGCCGCCGTAATGGCGTTGAGGGCTTGGCACCTGAGCACATTGGCTACGAAAACGGCGTGCTGGGCGGTGTCGTGTCGACGTTGCGCGCGTATGTCCAGCCAGGCGATGCGGTGCTGGTCCATAGGCCCACCTACATCGGTTTTACCAAGTCCATCGAAGCCGCGGGCTATCGCATTGTCCACAGCCCGCTTAAGCTCGACGATCAAGGCGTGTGGCGTATGGACTTTGAGGACATGGAGCACAAGCTCGCCCAAAACCACATCCATGCTGCGGTGTTCTGCTCGCCGCACAATCCCTGCGGCCGCGTATGGGAGCGCGACGAGATCGAGCGCGCCATGGACATCTATCGCCAGCACGATTGCGTGGTGATATCGGACGAGATTTGGTCCGATATCATCCTGCCGGGGCACAAGCATATCCCGACGCAGTCGGTGAGCGAGGATGCCCGCATGCGCACGGTCGCCCTCTATGCGCCGAGCAAGACGTTTAACCTGGCGGGCCTGGTCGGCAGCTACCACATTGTCTACAACGGGACGCTGCGTGACCGCGTGTGCGCCGTGTCCAACAAGACTCACTACAACGAGATGAACGTCCTCTCCATGCATGCGCTTATCGGTGCCTACCAGCCGCAAGGTTACGAGTGGGTGGACGAGCTCAACCAGGTGCTTGCCGGTAATATCGAGTACTTCTGCAATTACGTGGACGAGCATTTTGAGGGTGTGTCCTATTCACGTCCGCAGGGCACGTACATGGTGTTTCTGGACTGCACCGAGTGGTGCCGCGAGCATGGCCGCGATATTCAGTGGTTGCTCGACGCGGGGGCGCGCGTGGGCGTTGGCTACCAGGATGGCCGTCCGTTCCACGGGCCCTGCCACATTCGTGTGAATCTGGCGCTGCCGCTTTCGCGCGTAAGGGAAGCGTGCGACCGCCTGGACCGCTACGTTTTTAATGCACGGTAAGTGCGCGCTGCATGCGGGGCCTTCTGCCAAGTCGGCTAAAAGGCCCCGCATGGTAAAACGTCTGCAACCATTGGGCACTCGTGTGGTTTTGTTTGCTATTATTTTTTACCATTTCAGTCAGTAAACAGGATCTTCTAGAGCTCGATGAAAAGACCTCGCCGCTCGGTTGCCATATCGTTGTTTGTCGCGCTTGCGGTAGCGTGCGCCTTTGTCGTAGCGATAGCTGGCTGTTCCGGGTCGAATGGCAGGGCCTCGACGTCTGCATTAGAAGGCCTGGACGCCTCGCAGGCCAAAGACGACAACCTTAAGACGCTCAATGTTGGCAGCGACCTCTATCCACCGTTTGTGTATACCGACGAATACGGCGATATCGTTGGCCTGGATGTCGAGATATTGACCGAGGCTTTGGCCCGCATTGGTTACAAGCCAAAGTACCAGCTGATCGATTGGGAAAAGAAGAACGAGCTACTGGCGAGCGGCGAGCTCGATTGCGTCATGGGCAGCTTTAGCATGACGGGTCGCGAAAACGAGTATCGTTGGGCCGGCCCGTACCTTGCGAGCCGCCAGGTGGTCGCGGTCGATCCCCAGAGCGATATCTACACGCTTGCCGATCTTGAGGATAAGGTCGTGGCGGTCCAGTCCACCACCAAGCCCGAGGACATTTTGCTCAATCATACAAATGAAAACGTTCCGCAGATCAAAGAGCTCTACTGCTTTTCGGACCGCTCATACCTGAACCCGGCGCTCGTCGAGGGCCTGGTCGACGCCATCGCCGCGCATGAGTCCTCGCTGCTCACCTACGAAAAAGACTATGGTGTGACGTATCGCATTTTGGATGAGCCGCTGCTAGAGGTTGGTTTGGGCACCGCTTTCGATATCAACGATACGCGCGGCATCGACGTTAAGCTCACTCATGCCTACCAAGAAATGCTTGCCGATGGCACCATGGAACGTTTGGTGTCAAAGTACTTTGATGACCCTTCGCCATTTTTGAATATGGAGGGCCTGTCATGATCGATGCACCCGACCACGCCGCTCAGGAGCGGGTCAATCGTTCGGCAGGGGCATGGCTCCTTGTCGCTCTGCTGGGGATAGCGCTCTCGGTTGTTGCCGGCATGATGAGCTACGGCTACACGACAGCTCAGGCCGAGCAACGCTTTGCCGACGTTGTCGATTACGTGGCGACGCAGAGCCTTTCCTACGATGCATTCAATAGCGCCTATACGACCAAAAACCTGATTCGCGTTATGGAGATCGCCGGAGAGACAGCGCGCGATATGGAGCGCGACGGTTCGGTGGATAACGCCATGCTGGAGCAATATACCGACCAGTTCAACGTGAGCGCACTGATCGTGACGGACGCATCGGGCAATTTGGTGTCCGAGTCCTCGACGGATGGCGTGGGCTACGAGTTGCTCGCTACGTATCTCAAGGAAGCACCCGTGCTGGAGGTGGCAGCCCATCCGCTTAAGTCCTATACCGCCCGCATTACGCTTTCGGATGATTCGGTTGCAGACATTGGTTGCGTGACCCGGCAAGATGGCGAGGGCATCGTTATCGCGGTCAGGCATCAGAGCGCGAAGGCAGTTGCAAGCAATACGCTCAAACTGCAGAGCCTGCTCGGTGGTTATGAGACCATCGACAGTGGCAATATCGTGATCGAAAACGATGGCAAGGTCGTTGCGGCCAATGCCGTTGAACCCACCATATTGGGCGTATTCAATCTGCCTGCAACGGATGTCTTTATTGTCGACGGTATTAAGGATCGATGCCTGCCCGGCAAAGTCCGACTGGTCAACGCCAGCGGCGAGTGGTATTTGGGCACATTTGGAAAAGCGCGCGGGTTCTACGTGTACACCTATGCCTCGGCGCAGCGCTACTTTGAGGTCGTCGCGGCTGTTGCTGCCGGCGTGCTGGTGCTCTACAGCGGTGTTATAGCCACTGTTGTGATGGTGCGCCGCCGCGCTGATCGTCGACGTTTGACGGACTTGCTGCAGCAGGAGCGCGACTATGGCGACAAACTGGCTAAGGCGGCGCGTGAGGCCTCGTCTGCCAACTCGGCAAAGACAGAGTTTTTGCGTCGCATGAGCCACGATCTACGCACGCCCATCAACGGCATTCGCGGTATGGTTGAGGTTGGCGATGCCAATGCGGACGATCTGCAAAAGCAGACCGAGTGCCGCTCAAAGATCTGGACGGCATCGGGACTACTGCTCGACCTTGCCAACGAGGCCCTGGATATGAGTCGTTTGGAGAGCGGGCAGATTGAACTGGAGCTTGTTCCCACAAACTTGGTGACCCTCACCCGCGAAGTACGCGATATTCTGGAGCGCCAGGCCGAGGAGCGTTTGGTGACGATCGCCTGCGACCAGAGGACTCTCGTCCATCCCTATGTTCGGGTGAGCGTGACGCATCTCAAGCGCTTATTGGTCAATATTGCCGGTAATGCCGTCAAGTACAACCGTCGGGGCGGCTATGTTCGTCTGGTGTGCCGCGAGGTGGAACCGGTGAATGGCGTCCCCGTGTACGAATACACCATTGCCGATAACGGCATTGGCATGAGCGAGGAGTTCCAACAGCATCTGTATGAGCCGTTCAGCCGCGAGGAGCAGCAGGTTGAGGGCGCTTCGTCGGGGACCGGCCTGGGTGCGTCCATTGCCAAGCAGCTGGTCGAGCTTATGGGTGGGACCATGAGCTTTTCGAGCATCTTGGGGCAGGGGACAACCTTTACCATTCGCCTCCCGTTTGAGAAGTGCAAGTGCTCCGAGATTCCTCAGGCAGTGCGCGTGGGCGCGGGAGACGGCGATGCGCTCCAGGGCTTGCGCGTTTTGCTCGTAGAGGATAACGACCTGAACGCCGAGATCGCGCAGTTTACGCTCGGCCGTGCCGGTGCCGTCGTAACGTATGCTAAGGATGGCGAGTCTGCCGTTGAGATGTTTGCCGCGAGCGCGTCGCACGAGTACGACGTGGTGCTGATGGACATCATGATGCCCGGTATCGATGGCCTTGAGGCCACGCGTCGGATTCGAGCGCTCGATCGCGAGGATGCCGCGACCACGCCGATTATCGCCGTGAGTGCCAACGCCTTTGCCGACGACCGCAGGCTTTCGCGCGAGGCGGGTATGGACGCGCACCTGAGTAAACCCGTGAGCTCGCAGGAACTTGTTGAGGCGCTTGCGCACATAGCTGCCGACGCTTTATAAGCATATGGCCCGGTTCCCAGGTGGGTTGGAACCGGGCCATATTGCTATTTGTGACGTCTGTTCTTGAGGCTTACTTTTCCTGAATCTGCTTACCGCAGAGATGCTCAATCGTAATCTCGTAGAGCTGGACGCCCTTAATGTCCTTGGCGATTTCCTCTTCGACTTCCTCGGCAGAAGGGTAGTACTTAAGCGCGAGCTGGCGGACTTTATCCTCGATAAACGCGGGAGTGTCATTTGCCAGGCGACAGCGGCCAAAGACCACGGTACTCATAACGTAGGGAGCCCAGTCACCGTCCTGGTACCACTCGTTGCCGTAAACGGTAAAGCAGACCTTGTCATCGCGCTTGAGTGCGTCGACCTTGTGGCCGGCTTTGGCACCATGGAAATAAATCTTGTCGTGCTCGGCGTCGAAGAAGTAGTTGACGGGAATGGCATAAGGGTAGCCATCGTCGCCGTTGACGGCAAAGACTCCGCGCTTGCAGGTGGCGAGCAACTCGCGCGCTTCCTCGTCAGTGATGGCACGTTTCTTTCGACGTAAGGGCCTAAACATCGTTGGCTTCCTTTCTGCTGCGTATGGTTGTTGAGCACAAACTATAGCGAAACGGATCCGTTTTTCTTGATGCGGGCGAGTATGTTTTTGAGCTTGTTAAAATCGAGCGGCTTGGGCAGATGGGCGTTCATGCCGGCATCGTGTGCCGCCTTGGCGTCCTCGGCAAAGGCATTGGCGGTGAGCGCGATGATGGGGATATCGGCTGCATCGATCTTCTCGCTCAGACGAATCGCGCGGGTTGCCTCGTAGCCGTCCATGCCCGGCATCATAATGTCCATTAGAATCGCATCGAAGCTACCCGCGGGACGGCCAACGTATAGGTCGACCGCTTCGTTGCCGTCGGCGGCGCGAGTTACGACGATGCCCTCGCTTTCGAGCAGAGCCTGGGCAATCTCGGCATTGAGCTCGTTATCTTCTGCCAAAAGGACGTTCATGCCGGCAAGCGAGCAGCTGTTTGCCTGGCCGTCCGCACGCTCTCTTGCCCGAGGGTTCTTGTCGATATCGAGCGGAATCTGGACGTTGAACGTACTCCCCACGCCAACCTCACTCGAAATCTCAATCGTACCGCCCATCAGTTCAATTAGTGACTTGACGATTGGCATGCCCATGCCGGTTCCTTGGAACTTGCTGCGCGCATCGTTACCTTCTTGGGCAAACGGCTCATAGATATGTTTTAAGAATTTGGGAGTCATGCCAATGCCGGTATCCGAAACGCTAAAGCAAAAGAGCGCGCGCCCATCATCGAGCGGCTTGGTCTTTGAGCTAAAGGTGACGGAGCCGCCGTGCTTGTTGTACTTAATGCTGTTGTCTAACAGGTTGATCATGATCTGTCGGATATGGGTGGGACTGCCGATCATGTATGGCCCCGTGGCGTACGGCAGACTACCGTCCTGCATTGTGATGCCGTTATCGGATGCGCGGAGCTTGCACAGCACCAGCGTATCGTCACAGAGCTCTTGGAGGTTAAAAGGCGCATGTTCCAGTGTTAGCTTGCGGTCTTCGATTTTGCCCATCTCGAGGATATCGTTGATCAGCGAGAGCAGGTGATTGGCGGCAACACGCGCCTTGGCGCGGCTTTCGCGGGCGACTTGCATGTCGCCTTCCTTCAATTCCTCAATTTCGATAAGACCCAGGATGCCGTTGAGTGGCGTGCGGATGTCGTGGCTCATACGCGTGAGGAATGCCGTCTTGGCGGCGTTGGCGGCGTCGGCTTTCTGCTGTTCTTTCTGCGCACGTTGAAGCGACCAGACAAGGATGACGATGCCGGTGAGCAAAATGCAGATGACGACTGCCACAATGACGATGCGGTTGCGGTAGAGAAGTCGGAACGCATCCGATTCTTGCGCCGAGTACGATGTGGGGGAATAACTGCTTGCAGAGAGCGATTCGCCAGCATTGACGATGCCCTTATTAATGATTCCCAACAGCACGGGCTTGCCGCGCGAAATCAAACACGATAGCTGTGCCGTGTCGGTGAGCTCCTGTGTTTTGAAATCCTCGATGTCGTAGGTGTCGCGGATGGTTTCCAGACGCGTACTGGGGACAATGATGCAACGTGCTTTCCCATTATTGAAGGCTTCGAGCGCCTCGTTGTCATTCGGATATTCGGTTACCTTTGCGTCGGGGAATAGGTTTTCGAGCTCAAGACGGTTGACGATCGCGTTTGCTGTGCAAGCGATGTTCTTAAGGTCACTGTTCAGGTTGCTGCTGCTGTGAATGGCGGTTAGGGAAACCGTTCCCATCGGGTTTGACAGGATGACCCCTGCCTGCTCGGCAAGCCAGTAGTCGCGAAACAACGGTAGGGCGACATCGATGGTCCCTTTGGAAAGGGCTTTGGTCATTTGCTTATTGTCCGAGAACGCTACTGTTGCAACCGTAATGCCAAACTTGTCGTGCAACGTCGTTGCAAGCGAGGCGAGCGATCCTTCCATTTCGCCGTCGTCATTTTGCGTGCAGTAGGGGAGATTGTTGTTAAGATAGCCGATCGTGATGGTGTTGTCGTTTGCTTTGAGCCAGGAGCGCTCGGGGCCGGTGAGCGATGATGAGCCGCTGTTTTGGGTCGAGTAGCTAGATTTGACTTCGTCGTTATAGCGTGGGTTGACGCGGGCGATTGCCGTCATGGCGGCATTGATGTCGTTCATCAGATCGGGGCGGCTTTTGGGAACGGCAAAATAGTAGTCACTTGAGCCAACGTAGAACATGGGCGACGCATCGGGCGACGAGATAGTGTCGTTCATAATGACGGCGTCGACCTCGCCGTCTGCAAGCGCCTCAAAGAGGGCGCCGCCGGTGCTGATTTCTTTATAGGTACAGGTGATGCCTTCGTTGGCGAGCCACTGCTGGCCGACGAAGGTTTGCATAGCGCCGGGGTTGTAGCCGATGGTAAGGCCTTGGAGCGCTTGGGGGTCACCCTTGGCCAGGTCGTCGCGATTGGGCTTGGCGTAGATGTAGTAGCGCTCGGTGCCCTCGGGGTTCGAGGAAAAGAGCAACTTTTGGGCGCGTTCCTCGGAGTAGGAGATGTTGGGCATGAGGTCGATGTCGCCCGCCTCGAGCATGTCCATAAGCTCGGTGAAGGTGCCGGAGACGTATTCGTACTGCCAGCCCGGCGTGTAGTATGACAGCGTCTGCAGGTAGTCATAACCCCAGCCCGAAAGGCGCTCGCCCGGCGTGCCCTCCTGGAAGCCTTTGTTGTTGACGAGCCAGCCAACGCGGACCGTCTTGACCTGTTGGTCGGTGTTGGCGGCATAGGCCTGGACAGGTGCGATGGAATTCAGCACGGTAAGTGCGGCAAGCACAATGGCCAGAGCGCGATATATAACTGAACGAAGGGCGACGGTAGCTCTCACGTGCAATCCTAACGAATCGAGACAATACCGCATAAGGATACCAGCTCAGCCTGCCCAGTCGGCAGCTGTACCGCTAAACGCTCCCGCCCGGCAGTTGGGGACAGTCCCTTTCTGCTGGCACAAAAGGAACGTCCCTAACTGCCGGTTGTGGGACAATACCGAGCGAACGTGATTGGGCGTCTGGAAAAGGGGTCGCGATGAACAGGTTAAGGACGCTTGCCGACATACTGCGACAGGCTGGCTTTGCACGCATCACGGGCCTGTTTCTTATCTTTTACCTGCTGTGCTCGACGGCCGTCTGGCTGTCCGAGCCCACGACCCTTACGTTTGGCGATGGCCTGTGGTTTAGCTTTGAGACGGTCTCGACGATCGGCTTTGGCGATATCCCAGCCGAAACGCCGGTTGCCCGCGCTATTACCGTCGTCTTGAGTGTTATCAGCATTTTCTACATCGCCATGCTCACGGGCGTGGCGGTGAACTACTGCAATACGCTCATCAAGATGCGCCAAAAGGACACTATGGCGCGCTTTATGGATGATCTGGAGCATTTGGAAGAGCTCGATCGCGACGAGCTCGCCGATCTTTCGCGTCGCGTGCGCGAGTATCGTCGACGCCAGCGCTAGAACGGGCGCCGTGCGTCACGATGAGGGGGACTGAATATGAATATCACCGTGTATCTGGGTGCCAGCGTCGGTAATGACCCGGCGTTTCTGCCCGCGGTGCAGGAGCTGGGCAACTGGATTGGCACCAACGGACACGCGCTGGTATACGGCGGGTCCAAGTCAGGCCTGATGGGTGCACTCGCCGATAGCGTACTCGAGGCGGGTGGACACGTGACGGGTGTTGAGCCGAGCTTTTTTATCGAGGCCGAGTTTCAACATGACGGTATCGACGACCTCATCGTGACGAGCGATATGGCCGAGCGCAAAGCCAAGATGATCGAGCTCGGCGATGCGTTCATCGCCTTTCCCGGTGGGACGGGCACGCTCGAGGAGATTGCCGAGGTCATGTCCGCGGTATCGTTGGGACACTTGAGCGCGCCGTGCATTCTGTACAACTTGGACGGTTACTACAACGACCTCAAGGCGCTGCTCGGGCACATGATTAATAAGGGCTTATCGAGCCCGCAGCGCCAGCAAGGCATCTACTTTGCCGACGATTTGCGCGAGATTGCCTCGATTATCAACGGATAAGTCTTGAGTCTGCCCCACTATGGCTCCCAATGGTGCCGTTTACGGCGTAGATGGTTGGCTCGTTCGGGCAACGCTCACTCTACAATAAAACGTATCTATGTCGACTTTGACCGCGGGAGGACCCGATGGATAACCTTGCCAAACCCACGAACCGCGCGCTGTTTTTAGCTAGCGTTGCCGTGACCGGTGCGTTCGCAGGTGCCGCGGTCTGGCTGTTCTTTTTTGCGATGGAGCACGGTATCGACTATCTATGGACCGAGATTCCGCACGCGCTGGGCGTCGCTTCGCCCGAACTCGCCAGCGGCCCGTTCGGCTTTTTGCCGTATCCGTTTTTCGTCTGCTTGCTGGGCGGCTTGGTGATTGGCCTGTACGAAAAGATGACAGGCACCAAGACCGATGACCTCAACCAGGTGATGGCTAAGGTTAAGCAAGACGGTCGCTACCCGTACGACAATCTGGGCAAGCTTTCGCTCGCGGCATTGCTGCCGCTGCTGTTTGGCGGAAGCATTGGACCGGAGGCCGGTCTGACCGGCGTCATCGCGGGCTTGTGCAGCTGGGTCGGCGACCGCATGCGCCGCTTTGGTGCCGAGTTTAGGGAGCTCACGCTGTTGGGCACCCAAGCTGCCCTGACGGCACTCTTTACCGCGCCCGTGTTTGGCTTTGTGGCGCCGCTTGCCGGTAGCGCCGACGGCCAGGGTGCCGGCGATGGCGACGATTCCGAATCCGGTGAGATAACCATCAAGCTGCCCAAGGCGCAAAAGACCGTGGTTTACGGCATCGCGATTGCGGGCGGTCTGGGCACCTATCTGCTGCTCGGTCAGCTCATGGGCGGCGGCATGGGTATGCCGAGGTTCGAGGCTGCCGAGGTGGGTAACCTCGAGCTCGCATGGCTCATCCCCTTGGCGCTTGTCGGCACGGCTTGCGGCTGGCTGTACTTTGTCTCGGAGCACGCGAGCGAAGCGCTTGCCCATGCAATAGGGGAGCGTCCTGTCGTCAAGGCCATGCTGGCTGGTCTGGCGCTCGCCATCTGCGGTACAGCTCTGCCCTACACCATGTTTGCCGGCGAGACGCAGGCCGATGTGCTCATGGAAACCTACCTGACCATTCCTGCTGGCGTGCTTATCGCGACCGGTCTTGTTAAGGCCATGCTGACCCCGGCTCTCATCAATATGGGCTGGCGCGGCGGCCATTTCTTCCCCGTGATTTTCTCAGGCGTGAGCCTGGGCTACGGTTTCGCTCTGCTCACCGGTGCCGATCCGGTCTTTTGCGTCGCCGTCTGCACGGCATCAACGATGGGTGCGGTCATGCGTCAGCCGGTCATGGTCGTGGGCCTGCTGCTCATGTGCTTCCCACTTAAGGGTATCGTCTGCATGATCATCGCGGCCGTCATCGCCGCCGGCATTCCGCTGCCCAAACCGCTGCGCAAGTAGCATGGTGGCGCGCGCCGGGGACATGCCATTTGTCACGGATTTGCGGGGAGGGGCGGCGATCGCGTCCTTCGTGGATCGAGGCTCGCGTGGCTACAGATCGCGTGCTCGATAAACCTTGATGCTGACAGCGCAGCTGATTGCACATAGCGCGAGGGCCAGTACGGCAATTCCTGCGCACAGACCGCCAAGGACGGCAGGATCGGGATTCGCTCCGGCAATCGACATGAGCCAGTTGCTAATGGGGTTGGAAGAGCTCAGCATTGCCATGGTACCGCAGCCCATCAGGGCAAACAGGCCGACGGAAAGGCGCAGCGCCTCCATGTGTCCAAATCGAAAGAACAGCGGCTGTGCCAAAAACACCATCATGAGGGAGATGAGCATCGATGCGGCGGAGGCGGTTGCGATTTCAAAGATCGTCTGGCATGTCGAAGGGATGCCCATGGGGTCGAAGAGCGGAAGGGCGAGGATGTTCAGAAGCGTAGCCGCGCATGCCATGACGACCGAGAAGACAACGATGCACAGGTAGCGTGCGCAAATAATGTCTTTGCGCGAGAAGGGCAACGTTGCTCGATACCGCTCCCAGCCGTTTTGGTTGTCGTAGCCAGCTAGCGAGTTCATGATTATGATGGGCGACATTGCGCTGGCCGCACAGGCGCCGGCGCTCATGCCGGAATCGCCGTCCGATGCGTTGGCAAGGGTTAGCACGATGAAGATGAACAGTCCGACGCCCGCAATGCTCGGGATGAGCGTGCGAGCGATGGCGAGCTCGGACATAAAGGCGCGTTTCATTTCGAAGCCCCTTTCAGCATGAGGCGCAGATAGTCATCAATGGTTGCCCGATCGCAGGGAATCTCGGGAAAGGCCTCGAGCGCTTCGCGACGGTTGGGCACGAGCACGTCCACGCTGTAGGCGTGGCGGGCGGCATGGGCACCTTCGACGCAAGCCATAAGCTCGGCGGCCTGGGCTTGGGTGCAGTGGGCGATGCCGGCTCGGTCGGTAATGTCCTCGCGCGGCAGGTCAAACACAATCGAGCCGTTATCGATGCAGATGACGCGGTCGGCGGCGCGATCGAGGTCGGACGTAATGTGGCTCGAGAGTAACACGCTGTGCTGGCCGTCGGCGACAAAGGCAAGCAGCTCATCGAGCAGTTCCTCGCGCGCCATGGGATCGAGGCCCGCGGTGGCTTCGTCCAAAAGGAGTAGCTTGGCATTATGGCTGAGTGCACAGGCAAGCTGCAGTTTCATGCCCATGCCGCGGGAGAGGTCCTTGACCTTTGTCTTGGGATCGAGGCCAAATCGGTCGATGAATCCGGCGAACGTTTTGCGGTCCCACGTGGGGTACGCCGGACTTACAAGTGCCTCGATCTCGCCAACCTTGAGCGTGGAAGGGAAGGGACACGTGTCCAGGACGAGACCGATGTGGGAGCGCAGGTGGCGTTGCGATTCATCGGGCGCGTCGGCGCCACAGCGCTGCCCAAACAGGTGCACCTCGCCGGTATCGAGCTTTATAAGCCCGAGCGCGGCGCGAATGGTCGTTGTCTTGCCGGCACCGTTAGCGCCCACAAAGCCAACGATCTGGCCGGGCTCCACAGCGAGCGTGACATCACGCAGTGAAAAGCGGTCGCTTACAGTGCGTGAGATGCCTTTGAGTTCTAAAAGGTTTTGCATGGTATAGCCTTTCTTGCAGATGGCTACTGCATGGTTTCGGGGGCTACGAGGTCGAGCATCTCGTGCAGCTTGTCGCGCGTGACGCCCAGGGCTTCGGCTTGGCTCGCCGCTTTCGCAAGTAGCTCTTCGATATGGCAGAGCTGGTTTTCGCGCAAGAGCTCCTGGTTGCCCTCGGCGACAAAGCACCCCTTGCCCTGCACGGTGCAGATAAACCCGAGCTGCTCCAAGTCGGCGTAGGCGCGCTTGGTGGTGATAACGCTCACACTCAGGTCGCTGGCAAGCGCACGGATACTGGGGAGTTTGGCTCCCGCAGCGAGTGCGCCCGATAGGATCTGAGCTTTGACTTGCGAGGCTATCTGCTCGTAGATGGGCTTGTCGCTCGAATTGGATAGGATGATGTCCACAGCGGCTCCTTAGCTGTTGGGCTACACGTGTATATAACCGGTAAGCACAGTATATATACACTATGCACAGTTATGCAAGAGGCAAATACAGATTGGGCCGGCTACCCAGGCCCCAACTGATGAATTTGTCCTGATAGGCGCCCTATGGCGAGGTTTCACGGCTACAATAGGGCAGTTACATCGACGTAATGCATATAGAACGCAAGAAAGGATCCGCATGGCAAGCCTGTCGGATGAAATCTCGTCGCGCCGCACATTCGCGATCATCAGCCACCCGGACGCCGGTAAGACCACACTTACCGAGAAGCTGCTGCTCTATACCGGCAGCATCCAGACCGCCGGCTCGGTCAAGGGCAAGAGCTCGGCCAAGCATGCCGTCTCGGACTGGATGGACATCGAGAAGGAGCGCGGCATTTCCGTTACCTCCTCGGTACTGCAGTTCACCTACAACGGTGCCTGCGTCAACATCCTCGATACCCCCGGCCACCAGGACTTTTCGGAGGATACCTACCGTACCCTTATGGCCGCCGACGCCGCGGTCATGGTCATCGACGGCGCCAAGGGCGTCGAGGCCCAGACCAAAAAGCTCTTTAAGGTCTGTACACTGCGCCATATCCCCATCTTCACCTTTGTGAACAAGCTCGACCACGAGGCCCGCGATCCGTTTGAGCTCATGGAGGAGATCGAGAACGTCCTGGGCATCAATACGTACCCCATGAACTGGCCGATTGGCAGCGGCCGTAACTTCCGCGGTGTGTTCGACCGCCAGACCCGTCGCGTTATCGCCTTTGAGGGCGACGGCCACGCCAACGCCACCAAGAAGGTCGCCGAGGTCGAGGCCGAGCTGGGCGATCCTGCCATGGATGAGCTTATTGGCGAGGAAAACCATAAGAACCTGATGGACGACATCGAGCTGCTCGATGGCGCCGGCGACGAGCTCGACTTGGATGCCGTGGCCTGCGGCAAGCTGAGCCCGGCGTTCTTTGGCTCGGCGCTTACCAACTTTGGCGTGGAGCCCTTCCTCAAGGAGTTCCTGCGCCTGGCCCCGACGCCGCGCGCCTACACCGACACGCTCACCAGCGAGCCGGTCGATCCTTGCCGCGACGACTTTAGTGGCTTCGTGTTTAAGATCCAGGCCAACATGGACAAGAACCACCGCGACCGCATCGCCTTTGTGCGCATTTGCTCGGGCAAGTTCGAGCGCGGCATGGACGCCTTCCACGTGCAGGGCAACCGCAAGCTCAAGCTTGCCACGGGCACGTCGATGATGGCCGATGACCGCGCCATCGTGGACGAGGCGTACGCGGGCGATATCGTAGGCCTGTTCGATCCGGGTATCTTTAGCATCGGCGACACCGTGTGCTCCGGCAAGCGCCACGTGCAGTATCCGCAGATCCCGACGTTTGCCCCCGAGATGTTCGCTCGCATTACGCAGGTCGACACGCTCAAGCGCAAGCAGTTCGTTAAGGGTATGGAGGAGCTTGCCCAGGAGGGTGCCATCCAGATCTTCCGCGAGCTGGGTGCCGGCATGGAGAGCGTCATCGTGGGCGTGGTCGGCGTGCTGCAGTTTGAGGTACTCGAGCGCCGCCTCAAGGCCGAGTACCGTGTTGAGGTTCGTCGCCAGCCACTGCCCTATACGGACATCCGCTGGATCCAGAACGACCCCGACACCATCGATATCCCGGGCCTTTCGCTCACGCGCGACACGCTGCGTGTCGAGGACATGCGCGGCGGTAAGCTGCTGCTGTTCACGAGTCCGTGGAACGTGGGTTGGGCAACCGACCACAACCCCGATCTTATCCTGTCGGAGTTTGGCAACGTAGCCTTTTAACGCATCGGCGCGGTGGCCCTGCGGGGCTGCCGCGCCGATTGCTTGCCTGATGCCGTGTGAGCGGCTATCATACCCACCGTCGTCTCAAGACCGGGGCGTCCGAGCAGTTCGGGTCCGATATCCTGCTCGTTAAACCTAAAACCAAAGGAGTACATAATGATCAAGAAGGTCATGGAGGACTACAAGGTCCTGTTGCGGAGCATTCCCGCGGCAACGGTTTCGCTGTTTTTCGTGAGCGTCATCATGATGAACCTGCTCGCCAACAAAGAGCTTATCAGTCTGCCGTATCTGGCACTCGATTGCGGCTTTGTGGTGAGCTGGGTTTCGTTTTTGTGCCAGGACATGATCTGCAAGCGCTTTGGCGCCAAGGCATCCATCAAAATCTCCATCCTCGCGCTACTGGTCAATCTGGCCGTGAGCCTGTGCTTTTGGGCATGTTCGCTCACGCCCGGCATGTGGGGTGCCTACTACGACACGGGCATGATCGAGGTCAACACCGCCCTTAACGCCACCATCGGCGGCACCTGGTACGTGGTGCTGGGCTCTTCGCTGGCAATGCTCGTCTCTGCCGTGGTTAACTCCACGCTCAACCAGTCGCTCGGCCGCATGCTCAAAAAGAATAATTTTGCGAGCTTCGCCTTCCGCTCCTATGTGTCCACGGGTGTTGGCCAGTTTATCGACAACCTGGTCTTCGCCATCGTGGTGAGCCACACGTTCTTTGGTTGGACCTGGGTGCAGGTCCTCATGTGCTCGCTGACCGGCGCTGTTGCCGAGCTGCTGTGCGAGGTCTTCCTGAGCCCCGTGGGCTACAAGGTCGTGCGCGGCTGGGAGCGCGAGAATGTGGGTTCCGAGTACCTCGAGCGCCACGCAACCGCCTAAGGAGCAAGTATGCGGGTTTTGATCACGGGCGCTTCGGGCGGTATCGGAGCCGCGTGCGTGCAGCGCTTTTTGGATGAGGGCCACGAGGTCGTGGGCTTTGATCTGCTGTCGCCGGCTATCGAACACGAGCGCTACCGCCATCTGATCGTTGATGTCCGCGAGCCGGATTCGTTTCCAAGCGACCTTGAGCCTCAGGTAATCGTGAACGTTGCCGGTACGCAGGATTCGGCCGACGACATCGCCGGCAACCTGTGTGGCACCATCAACGTGACCGAGCGCTACGCCTTTGTGGGGGAGGGGCTCGCCGCCAAGCCTGCGCCGGCTATCAAATCCGTGGTCAATGTGGGGTCGGCGAGCGGACATACGGGATCGGAGTTTCCCGCCTATGCTGCCAGCAAGGGCGGCGTTATCGCCTACACCAAGAACCTTGCAAACCGTCTGGCGCCGCAGGCCATCGCCAACAGTGTGGACCCGGGTGGCGTTATCACGCCGCTCAACCGTTGCGTGATGGAAGACGAACACCTGTGGAGCCAGATTATGGAGCTCACGCCGCTTAAGCGCTGGGCCACTGCCCAAGAGATCGCCGAGTGGATCTACTTTGTGGGCGTGACTAACCGGTTTATGACCGGGCAGAGTCTGTTGATCGATGGCGGCGAGGCCGGCCGCACGCAATTTATTTGGCCCGAATAGGAAACGCGCCCGATGGAATGCCGTCGGGCGCGTTTTTGGTATATCGATTGTTAGTCGAGGCAAGTCCAGTTGACGGGGGTCGAGCCGTGCTGTTCGAGTAGCCGATTGGCAGCGGAGAAGGGGCGCGACCCCATAAAAGCGGGGAGTTCTGCTGTGGCACGGTTGGCCGAAAGCGGCGAGGGGTGCGTGGAGGCCAGGCAGAACTTGTCGGTTGCCTTGCCCGCACCAGTTGCGACGAGCTTACCTTCGACCATCTGCTGGGCAAAGCGGCCCCATGCCAAAAAGACTACCGGCTGGGGCAGCTGGCAGCAGCGTTCGATAACGTAGTCGGTGAGCGTGCTCCAGCCCAGCTTGGCGTGCGAGTTCGCGGCATGCTCGCGCACGGTGAGCGTAGTGTTGAGAAGCAGGACGCCCTGTTGTGCCCATGGCGTTAGATCTCCTGTGGCGGGAATGGGGTAGCCCAAATCGGCATTGAGTTCCTTGTAGATGTTGCGCAGGCTCGGCGGCAACTTGGTTTGCGTCGCGGGAACCGAGAACGACAGCCCCATGGCCTGGTTGGGTCCGTGATAAGGGTCTTGACCCAAGATGACAACCTTGACCTGGTCGGCTGGCGTGTAGGCGAGGGCATTGAGGATGTCGTCTTGTGCCGGGTAGATGGTCTGCTCGGCACGCAAAAGGGCGATGCGCTCGAGCAGCTGGTTCGTAGTGTCACGTACCGGCTGCGGCGCATTGCCCAACCAAGTTGCTATGTTGAGGTCGCGGGTTACGGTGTCCATGGGGCTCCTTTATGGCAGATGCTCTGTTGGCATCTATTGTAAAGGCGTCAGGAGACCTTTATGCCGCGGCTGTATGAAGAGCGGGGTCTACGAGGCGCGCTCGGGCGCTCCTGCCATACGAGCGTGTCCATGTGCGCGGAGGCGCGGAAGCTCGACGGTTGCCACCATGACGCCGGTGAGGATGAGGGCGGCGCCAAAGAAGGCGATGGGGCTCAGGACCTCGCCGACCAGGAAGAACGAAAAGACAGCGGAGCAGACCGGCTCGAGCGAGAAGGCAAAGCCGGTGGTCTCGGCAGGCACGTGGGGCTGCGCGAGCGTCTGGGTGATAAAGCCGTAGGCAGAGCAGATGAGTGCGAGTGCGACGACGACCACGACCTCGCCCGGCGTGCCGGGAAGCGTGAAACCGCCAAAGGTGAATGCGGCGATGCCCGAGAATAAGCCGCCGAAGCCCAGCTGCCAAACGCCCAGAGCAAGCGGATCGACTTCTTCGACAAAGCGCTTGGCCACGATAATGTGGCTGGCATAGATAAAGGCCGAGAGCAGCATGATGATCGCACCGGGATTCAGGCTGGTGAAGTCGGCGCCCGAGAGCAGCAGCATGCCGCAGGTGACGATGGCGGTGCCGACGAGCACTTTGCGCTCGGGGGCACGGCGCAGCAGGGCGGCGTTGGCAAACGGCACGATCACGACCGTCAGGCTCTGCAAAAAGCCGGCAGTGGAGGCAGAGGTGAGGCTGGAGCCCAGGCACATGAAGGTGAGTTCGGTTGCCATAATGGCGCCGATGATGGCGGCGCGGATCATAAGGTCGCGGTTGATGCGGAACGCGCGCTTGTGGAAGAGCAGCAGACAGGCCACAAAGGCGATGATGCAGCGCAGCGCGACGATACTCGTGGCGTTCATGCTGTCCATGCCGATCTTCATGAGGGGGTACGAAAAGCCCCATGCGACAGGAACGGAAAATGAGAGCGCGATTGCTTTTTTGCGATCCATGGGACTCCTTTTGTTACAGAACGGTTTCGTAAAAAGGATTCTGCTCCCAGATATGGATGTAGTAAAGCGAATGTATCTTCAGTATGATTAAGAAATACTAATGTTGATAGAAAAAGCCATGGCAAAACGTTTTACAGCTACATCGATGTGGAGGCACGATGGCATCGCGGTATCAGATTGTTTGTATGGTGGTCGACTGCGGCAGCCTTAAAGGTGCGGCGGACGAACTGGGCTATACGCAAAGTGCGGTGAGCCAGGCCGTCAAAGCGCTCGAGCGCGAGCTGGGTACCACGCTTATCGAGCGCGGTAAGCAGGGCGTGTCGCTTACGCGCGACGGTAAACAATATCTGCCGTACCTGCGCCAGATCGTGACCGCCGAGGCCGAGCTCGAGGGCAAGCGCCAGGAGCTGCTGGGGCTTTCGTCGACCGATATTCGCATCGCGACGTTTACCAACGTGAGTCGAACCGTGTTGCCGCGTGTGATCCGCGACTTTGGGGCGCTGCACCCGGGCGTACGCTTTACCCTCAAGCAGGGCGATTACACGCGCAACGCTCAATGGGTGCACGACGGCGTAGTGGATTTTTGCTTTACGGCGCGCGGGTTTACCGCGGGGCTCGAGAAGCGCGTGGTCTATCACGACGAGTTAGTGGCGCTGTTGCCTGTCGGACATCCGCTGACGGCAAAGGAAAAGGTGACGCTCGCCGATTTGGCGTCCGAGCCGTTTGTGCTGCTGGATGAGGGCGAACAGAGCCTGGTGCTCGATGCATTCGCGGCGCATGGACTGTCGCCGCACGTGACGAGCGAGGTCACCGACGACTACACCATTATGGCGATGGTGGAGGAGGGCCTAGGAGTGAGCATGCTCTACCGTCGTACTGTGGAGGGCATGCGAGCCGATATTTGTGTGCGGCCCATCGTGCATGCTCCCTCGCGCGACGTAGTGGCGGCCTGGCGCAGCTGGGATACCATGCCCATCGCCACGAGGCGCTTTATCGACTATATGAGCTCGCATATTGTCAATTAATGACTGGCGTGGCGTTGAGTGCGGTGTTTAGCGGGCTGTCGCTTTGGCTTGGGTGGTGCGATAGGTGCGCGCCGGGTGGCAGAGTAGTACCGCCACGACCATAAAGAATGCCGTGGTGCCCAGGCTGATGGGGTAGACCATCATGATGTTCGCAAAGGTGCGGAAGTGCGGGAACACGCAGAACACCCAATAGAAGCGGATGCCGCAGACGCAGATCATGGTGATGAGGGCGGGCGTGAGCGAGATACCAAAGCCGCGCAGGTAGCCGGACATGTTTTCGTAGAACATGCTAAAGGCGTACGCCGGGAAGATCGAACACACGCGGATATAGCCGATCGAGACGATGTTGGGATCGCTGTTAAAGAGCGATAGGATCTCGCGTCCCAGGCCGACAATAACGATGATCGTGGTGAGTGCAACGATACCGCCTTCGACCAGGCAGACCTTAAGCGTCTTGGTGCAGCGGTCGATCTGGCGGGCGCCGTGGTTTTGTCCCACAAAGGTGGTGCAAGCTTGGCTAAAGCTGTTGAGCAGGTTGTAGCACACGTACTCCAGGCTCATGGCGGCGCTCGATGCCGCCATGACCTCGGTGCCCAGGCTGTTGATGGCAGACTGGATGATGATGTTGGCGACGGCAAACACGGCGCTTTGGATGCCGGCGGGCAGGCCGATCTTGACGATGCGCTTGAGGGCGACGGGGTCGATAGCCAGGTCGCGAAGGGTGACGCGGACGACGGAGTCGGTCTTGAGCAGGCGGATAAAGAGCGTGGCGGCGCTGACAGTGTAGGCGATAGCGGTGGCGATGGCGACGCCCGCGACGCCCCAGTGGAGTACGGGGACAAAGATGAGATCCAGGCCAATGTTGAGGACGGTGGACACGGCAAGCGCCTGCAGCGGCATGCGGGTGATGCCGACGGAGCGGAAGATCGCGGCCTCAAAGTTGTAGAGCAAGATCGATGGCAGGCTGAGCAAAAAGACGCGCAGGTAGAGCGAAGCGAGCGGCATGGTCTCGGCAGGCACGTTGAGCGCAGCGAGCATGGGTTCGGCAAAGACCTCGCCCAGAGCGATGACGACAAAGCCCACGAGCGCCATTAAAATCGAGGTATGGACGGCGCGTTTGACCATGTTCTGATCGTTGCGGCCGATAGCGTTGGCGATGACCACGTTGGAGCCAAGCGACATGCCAATAAACAGGTTGAGCATAAGACTGGTAAGCGGAACATTGGAGCCGACCGCCGCCATGGCGAGGGTTCCCTGGTCGCCCGAGAAGTTACCGATAATGACCGTGGCGATGAGGTTCGACAGCTGCTCCAAGATGCTCGTGGCGGCCACGGGGAAGGCGAACAGGGGAATATTGCGCCACAGCGAGCCGGTGGTCATGTCAATGTGCTTAGATGCGGTATCAGCCATACGCTCTCAATCTCTAATATGCTCTTTCGTGCTTATTTGCGCAGACGATGCTACTCCTAATCGACTAGTCATTCAAGAACGTCCCCAATGACTAGGTGGGGAAGGCGTGCGACAATGATGTGCGTTGTGTTGTTCGCGCTAAGGAGTTGCCATGTTGTTGTGTCCCGTTTGCCATGAGCCGTTGGTGGACAATGAGCGCGGTGCTGCATGCGCGAGCGGACACCGGTTTGACCGTGCGCGCGAGGGCTATCTATATCTCCTGCGCTCGTCCAAGAGCGGCGACTCCATGGGCGATCCCAAGTCGCAGGCACGCAGCCGTCGTGACTTTCTGAACCGTGGATACTACGCACCGTTGCGCGATGCGATGGTCGAGCTGGTGCGCAAGCAGGTGTCTGGGCGTGCTGCGTCTACGAGCGACCCCATGACGCTGCTCGATATTTGCTGCGGCGAGGGCTATTACACGAGTGCCATGGGCGCGGTGCCGGGCGTGGACGCTTACGGGTTCGACTTGGGCAAAGAGATGGTGCGCCTGGCCGCCAAGCGCGGCGATGCGACCTATTTTGTGGCCAACATGAAGGATATCCCCGTGGCCGATGGCGCCTTCGATATGGTGACCGAGCTCTTCGCTCCCTTTAACGAGCGTGAGTTTGCCCGCGTACTGGCGCCAGAGGGCTCACTCTATACCGTGGTACCGGGTGCTCGTCATCTCTTTGGGCTCAAAGAGGTGCTCTACGACACGCCGTACCTTAATGATGAGAAGCTGCCGCAGGTCACCGAGCTTAAACTGGTCGGAACGCAGCGGGTATCTGCGAATATTACGCTCCAGACCCAGGCCGACATCGAGGCGGTGTTCCAGATGACGCCGTACTACTACCGCACGCGCCCTGCCGACAAAGAGCGCCTGGCAAACCTCGATACCCTTCAGACTGACATCGACTTCATCATCGCCGAGTACCGCCACAGCTAACAACCTGCCAAAAAGGGACAGGTTTATTTTGGTAGGTTTTATCTGGGCAAACGTAAAGGGCCGACCGCGGAGATGCGCGATCGGCCCTTTTTAGTTGCTTGGCTGCAGAGGTTATGAGAAGCGAGCGCTTATAGGCGGTCCTTGTTCTCGGCCTTAACGGCGTGTGCCTGCTGAACAAAGAACAGGTCGTACACCACGATGACAAAGGCGCCAAAGTTGATGGCGTCGCCGCCAAACGCGGGAAGCGTGAGCACCGCTTGGGCAAGCGTGGCGACCGCGGCAACAATACCGAGCTTAAACGCGCCGTCCACCTGCGAAGGCTTGTTGGCGCCCTTGATACCGGCGACGCCTGCGGCAAGGTCGACGAGACCCTTGGCGATAAGCACGACCGCTGCGAGCGTGGCGTACGAACCGTACGTGGAATCGAGACCGCCCGTGGCGATACCGACGCCGGCGGTGACGAGGCTGGCGATGCCCAAAACAAAGTAGATGAGAGCAAGGATTTTGAGAGTCTTGCGAGTGAAGCTCATAGCTGGTCCTTTCGATGCGGGCGCGGAGAATCTGTCGCGCCCAGGTTACGGCACATATCGTGAAGCACATTGTAGTTCAACGGGACGATGCATGCGTTTGAAAGCGTCTCTTGCCTGTACGGTCCAACCTTTCAAAAAGGAAAGCTGGACGTAAGCCAAATCGATGGCAGCCCATGTGCGGCGCTGCGATGATGAGGCCGTAACAAGGAGCTGGTCTCAAGGAGGAGCCATGATGTACGGAACAGGGCAAGTGCGTGAGCCGCGGTCGTTGGGAAGGCGCATGGGCGATTCTGTGATCGCTGCCGTGTGCACGGGATTGATGGCGGTGCTTTGCATTGCGATGCTGTGGACCATGTCGCATGTGGGACAATAGCGGACGGTTGGGTGCTGGCATAAACGGCGCCCCGCGTATTCGTTTTGCTTGTTAAGGAGTGTCCATGGGCGTCGTCGATCCCTTTTCTGTTGCTCGGGCCGCGGGGCTCGAGCTCGTGCGGAAGTCCGAGGGCCTCACGCTCACCGACGGCACGATGGAGCTGCGCGCCGATTTTGACCGCATGCTTCCGCGGCTCAAGCAGGGCCGTCTGCAGCAAGAGCTGTTGGTAAAGGCTGCGCGCGCAAAAGGCATCGAGAGCCCATGGGCGATTGATGCCACGGCAGGCTTTGGCGAGGATTCGCTGCTGTTGGCGGCCGCGGGCTTTACCGTCGATCTGTATGAGCAGGATTGCGTGATTGCGGCGTTGCTTCAAGACGCCTTGGAGCGCGCGGCGGATGATCCGGCGCTTGCGGTTGCCGTGGCTCGCATGCGCCTTCATTCGGGCGAGGACAGCATTGCCGGCCTTCGCCATACAGCTGAGCTGATCGGGCAGGGCGAGCTCGCCGCTCCCGACGCGGTGTATCTGGATCCCATGTTTCCCGAGCGCACCAAGAGTGCGGCGGTGAAAAAGAAGTTCCAACTCCTGCACCATTTGGAACAGCCGTGTGCCGATGAGGAATCGCTGGTCGAGGCGGCGCTTGCTGTGCATCCGCGCAAGGTCGTTATCAAGCGGCCGGTGAAGGGCCCGCTGCTTGCCGGAGTTAAGCCGAGCTATCAACTTGCGGGCAAGGCCGTTCGTTACGATGTTTTGGTGCCGCCGCGCCCGTAGCTTGCGCGCGATGGTTGGCGCTCCGTCAGTGCCGTGCCGATGCGAGGCCTATTTCCAAGGATGCGACGTCAGGTGCCAGCCGCCGCAGTATTCGCATTTGTAGCAGGCCAAACCACGCCGCCCGCGGTTTTCGCAGTCGGCCATAACGGCCTCGGCCTCGGCGCGCGTGTCGTAACGGTTTTTGCGTTCGCACGACTTGTAGCGCCAGGCTTCATCGCGCTCGGCGTCCAGGGCGTCGCGGAGCTCATTCTCGCGCGCAAACAGGTCGCTCATATCGCCGCCCGTGGCAGCGCCTAAAAACTCGCTTTTGGCTTTTGACCAAGCGGCTCGCTTTTTGCTCCCCATCTGCTTCGTGCCCCTCTCCAAACGCTGGTATCATTGCCCAATCAAAGTGATACCAATAAACGTGAGGTCGCCGCGTGATGATCAGAAAAACCCTCGATACCGACATTCCCGCCGTCATGGCTATCTATGACGCGGCCCGCGCCTTTATGCGCGCGCACGGTAATGCTACGCAGTGGCCGGGGGGTAAGCCGTCGGTCGAGCAGCTGGCTGCCGATATCGCTGCCGGAGGCAGTTATGTGTTCGAAGTCAACGGCCGCGTGGTGGCGACGTTTGCCTTTTTACCGGGTCCGGACGAGTGCTATGACGTAATTGAGGACGGTCAATGGCATAGCGACACTCCGTACGCCGTGCTGCACCGCGTGGCATCCGACGGCACCGTGCACGGTATCGCGGCTGCGATGTTTGCCTTTGCCAAGGAGCGCGCCGATCACCTGCGTATCGACACGCATCAGGACAACCTGCCCATGCAGGGTGCGAGCATCAAGGCGGGGTTTGAGCGCGCCGGCGTCGTGTATGTGTCAGACGGCACGCCGCGTGTTGCGTTTGACTGGCTGCGCGAGGCATAAGAGCGGAGACGCGTATCAACAATTCGCGCGAACGAAAATGGCCCTGGGCGGGGTCATTTTCGTTCGCTGTGCTGTTTTGAAAGCCGGCTTTCGCAAGGCGCGAACCTACGAAAATCGCCGCGCGGCAACGCGGGGCGATGAGCTCGGTCGGGGGATAGGGCCCGCTTCGCCCGCCGGCCCGTAAATTGTATCATCCAGTGTGGAACGAGGGTGCCCGTTGCCGCGTGCGATGGGCTTGCAATAAGAGGAGAGCCATGTCGAAGCAAGCGGTCGTTGGAATCTTGGCGCATGTCGATGCCGGCAAGACCACGCTGGCCGAGGCCATGCTGTTTAACGCGGGCCGCATTCGCAAGCGCGGCCGCGTTGACGATGGCGACTCGCATCTGGATACGAACGAGATTGAGCGTGAGCGCGGTATCACGATCTTCTCGTCGCAGGCTGTGCTCGACCATGGTGACACCCACGTTATGCTCGTGGACGCTCCCGGCCATGTCGATTTTTCTGCCGAGGCGGAGCGCACGCTGCGTGCCCTGGACTACGCGATTCTGGTGGTAGGCGCCAACGATGGCGTACAGGGGCACACCGAAACCCTGTGGCGCCTGCTTGCGCGCTATGACATCCCGACGTTCATCTTCATCAACAAGATCGATTTGGAGAATCCCGGCCGCGATGTTTTGCTGGCACAGCTCGGGCAGCGTCTTTCCGAGGGCTGCCTGGATGCCAACGAACTGCTGGCGGGCGGCACCGTTCAGGAGGATGCTGCTGCGTTAGACGAGGCGGCGCTCGAGGAGTTTCTTGAGGCGGGTGAGCTTTCCTCCGCGACGCTGTCGCGCATGGTTGCTGAGCGCAAGCCCTGCTTTGCCGGGTCGGCGCTCAAGGACCAAGGTGTGGACGAGCTGTTGGATGGTATATGCGCGCTGATGCGCGAACAGGCGTGGCTCCCGGAGTTTGCCGCGCGCGTCTATCGTGTCAGCCAAGGTGTTCGCGGCGAGCGCTTGGCATGGGTTAAGGTGACCGGCGGCACGCTGCATGCCAAGCAGATGATTGCCGGACGTTCCGGTGCCGAGGCATGGGAGCAGAAGGTCGATCAGGTACGCATCTATAACGGCGAGAAGTATGAGCTTGCCCAAGAAGTTGCTGCTGGCGGTATTTGCGCCGTGACGGGTCTTGCGCACGTTCGCCCGGGGGACGCCCTGGGCGCGGAGCCCGCGGGCGATGCGCCTGTCATTGCGCCGGTCCTCACCTATACGGTGCTTCCGGGCGAACACGATGTCCACGCGGTGTTCAAAGCGCTGACTGAGCTGGCGGACGAAGATCCCATGCTCGGCGTAAGCTGGAATACTCATCTGGAACAGATTCACCTGCAGTTGATGGGCGCCGTGCAACTCGAGGTCGTGCAGCGCGTGCTGGCCGATCGTTTTGGCCTTGCGGTCGAGTTTGAGCCCGGCGGCATTCTCTATAAGGAGACTATTTCGCAGCCGGTCGAGGGCGTGGGCCACTTTGAGCCACTGCGCCACTATGCCGAGGTGCATCTGCGCCTGGAGCCGTTGCCAGCGGGTTCGGGCGTGCAGTTTGGCACCGTGACCTCGACCGACGAGCTCGATCTTAACTGGCAGCGTTTGGCACTCACCAACGCCATGGAGCGCGACCACTTGGGCGTGCTGACCGGCTCGCCCATCACCGATGTGTGCATTACGCTCACGGGCGGCCGCGCGCATGCCAAACACACCGAGGGCGGCGATTTTCGCCAGGCCACGTACCGCGCGATTCGCCAGGGGCTCATGCAGGCGCGTGAGGCCGGCGCGGCGGTGCTGCTGGAGCCGTGGTACCACTTTGAGCTTGAGGTGCCGGGGGAGTGCGTGGGCCGGGCGCTCTCGGATGCCACGCGCATGGGTGCCGAGTACGAGCCACCGACGATGGCGGGCGACCGGGCAAAGCTTGTGGGTCGCGTACCGGCATCCGAGGTGCAGGATTATGCGCTGGAGGTGGCTGCCTACACGAGTGGTCGTGGGCATCTGTATCTAGAGTTCGCCGGCGATGCCGAGCGCGTCATCGAGGCAGCCGCCTATGAGCCCGAGGCCGATCTGCCCAACACGCCCGACTCGGCCTTTTGCTTTCACGGCGCCGGCTACACGGTCAAATGGTACGACGTGCCCGCCGCGGCGCACGTAAAGATCGACCCCTCCACCTTCCGCCCCTGGCGAGCAGCAGACGCCGAGTTTTTCGGCCACATGTGACAAAGGGACAGTTCCTTTGTCACATGCTATTGGTATAACTCGGTATAAGTTGGTATAACTATTACCAGGGTTTGCCAATCCGAGGAGGCCGACATGAATCCAAATCCCTTTAAGCCCACGGCTGGCAAGCGGCCTCCGATACTCATCGGTCGCGAGTCGGTCATCGAAGATTTCGAGGAAGGGCTCGCTAACGGCGCCGGAGCGCCGGGCAGGTTCATGCTCATTACGGGGAACCGCGGCTGCGGCAAGACAGTTCTCCTGCGGGAGCTGCAACGTCTAGCCAGCGAGCGTGGATGGGCCGTTATCTCCGATTCCGCTTCGCTTGGCTTATGCGACCGCCTGGCCGATGCGCTTCGCTCGAATAAACCCGTTGTGACGTCAATGGAGTTCGGTCCGTCGTTTGGCCGGATGTCGGTCGAGGCGGCGCGAGCAAAGGGTGAAACGTTACGAGGGCTGGTCAACGAGCGCCTCAAGAAGCTCGGTCCAGGCAAGGGCATACTGTTTGCGATTGACGAGGCGCAATCGGCGTCTATCGAGGAACTGGCGGCTCTCGCCGTTCTCTATCAGCAAGTGCTCGGAGATCAGGATGCTACGGGATTGCCCGATAGCGACCAGCGCGGTCTTGCGCTGGTGTTCGCTGGATTGCCCAGTATGGTTGATGACTTGCTCGAAGAGCCGAGCGTGACGTTTTTGCGGCGTGCCCAGCAGCGTACGCTGGGGGCGATATCTTTGCCCAAGGTGCGCGATTCGTATATCCAGACGGTCAAAGACGCTGGTCTTTACGTTGACGCGGAGACGGCGGACCTTGCGGCACGCAAGAGCATGGGGCATCCCTATATGGTTCAGCTGGTGGGATATTACATGTGGCGGGCTGCTGTCCGGCATGGCTCTCAGGTCATTGAAGTGTGCGATGTCGAGGCTGGCTACGCCGATGCCGTCTCCGAGTTCTACGAAGCGGTTGACGCGCCTCTGTATTACGGGCTGCGCAGTCCACAGCGCCTCTTTATCGAGGCCATGGCTGCTGACGAGGGCAAGCCGACGCGCATGGCGGATATCATTGAGCGCTGCGATCGCACTCAGAGCTGGGCGAGTAAATATCGTGCAAGCCTGATTCGCGAGCGTGTCATCGAGGCTGCCGGATACGGCCTCGTCCGGTTTACCGTGCCCATGCTGGGCGCGTACATTAGCGATCGCATTTTATGGCACGAGTAGGGTGATAAAGGTGACAGAACAGAAGATGAGCCCGCAGGCTATCGAAGTGCGTGGAGCGCGTGTACACAACCTCAAGGACATTGATATCGATATTCCGCTGGGAAAGCTCGTGGGTATTGCCGGCGTGTCGGGTTCGGGCAAGAGCTCGCTGGCGCTGGGGGTTCTTTATGCCGAGGGCTCGCGCCGCTATCTGGAGGCGCTCAGCACCTATACCCGCCGTCGTCTGACGCAGGCCGAACATGCCCAGGTGGATGAGGTCTTGCACGTGCCGGCGGCGCTCGCGCTGCACCAGCGTCCGAGCGTGCCGGGCGTGCGCTCGACCTTTGGTACCATGACCGAGCTCAACAACAGCCTGCGTCTGCTCTTTAGCCGTTGCGCCCATCACGTGTGCCCGCATTGCGGGGCGCGTGTGGAACCGAGCCTTAACGTAGCTGCGGGCCTGTCGCTCACGTGTCCGACATGCGGCCGCGAGTTCTACGCGCCGAGTGCCGAGGATTTGGCTTTCAATAGCGGCGGCGCATGCCCCACCTGTGGCGGCACCGGTGTCATGCGCGAGGTGGACGAGGCGAGCCTGGTGCCCGACGAGTCAAAGACCATCAACGAGGGCGCAGTCCTTCCCTGGGGCACGCTCATGTGGGACCTGATGAAGCAGGTGGCCGGCGAGATGGGCGTGCGTACCGACGTGCCGTTTAACCAGCTCACGCCTCAAGAGCGCGACATCGTGTTTCATGGTCCAGCGGTTAAGAAGCACATTCTCTACGTTCCCAAAAACGGTGAGGGCGCCACGCCGCTCGACTTCACCTATTACAACGCCGTCTATACCGTCGAGAATGCGCTCGCCAAGGTCAAGGACGATAAGGGCTTAAAACGCGTTGCGCGCTTTTTGCGCGAGGGAGCATGCCGCGATTGCGGCGGCACGCGTCTCTCCGAGGCTGCGCGCCAGCCCCAAGTGCGCGGTATCAATCTGACACAGGCGGCGGCCATGACGCTGGGCGAGGCGATTGAGTGGGTGCGCGGGGTGCCTACGTCCTTGCCGGCCGAGATGCAGCCCATGGCAGCGGATATCTGCGATTCATTTTTGAGCACGGCTCGTCGCCTGGTCGACCTGGGTCTCGATTACCTTTCACTCGACCGCGCCGGTGCCACGCTTTCCACGGGTGAGCGCCAGCGTGTGCAGCTCGCCCGCGTGGTGCGCAACCGGTCGACGGGCGTGCTTTATGTGCTGGACGAGCCTTCGATTGGCTTGCATCCTGCCAATGTCGACGGCTTGGTGGGCGTGATGCGCGATCTGGTTGATGACGGCAACACCGTGGTTGTTGTCGACCACGATACGCGCGTACTGGCGGAAGCCGACTATCTGGTCGAGATGGGCCCCGTTGCCGGAGCAGGCGGCGGTAACGTGATCGCTGCAGGCACGGTAGACGAGGTCGAGCAAGCGCGGGACAGCCGCATCGCTTCGTTTTTGCGTGCCGAGCCCAAGCGCTTGCGTTCACAGGTGGCTGACGACGAAATGTTCGACCAGGGCCACATCCGCATGGCGACCGATACCATCCATACCGTCAAACCGCTCGAAGTCGATATCCCGCGCGGCCGCTTGGTCGCGGTGACGGGTGTTTCGGGTTCGGGTAAGACGACGTTGGTGCTCGAGACGCTCATCCCGGCGCTTAAGGCGCAGGCAGCTGGCGAGCGTCTGCCGGGGCACGTGCGTTGGGTCGATGCCGAGGGCATTGCCCGCGCCAACCTGATTGACGCTACGCCCATTGGCGCCAATGTTCGCTCGACGGTGGCAACTTATGCCGACATCCATGACGAGCTGCGCCGCGCCTTTGCCCGTACGCCCGAGGCTAAGGCAGCTGGCTACAAGGCGGGCGCCTTTAGCTACAACACCGGCGCCTTGCGCTGCCCTACGTGCGACGGCACGGGCTCGATATCGCTCGACGTGCAGTTTTTGCCCGACGTCGAGATCGTCTGCCCGGCATGTCGCGGTTCGCGTTATGCGGACGCGGCTTCGCATATCCATCGTGAGGGCAAGGACGGGAGTCTGCTTACGTTGCCGCAGCTCATGGACATGAGTGTGGACGAGGCCCTCGACGCCACGGTGGGACTCAAGAAGGTTCAGACGCGCTTGCAGACCTTGCACGACCTGGGCTTGGGCTATCTCACGCTCGGCGAGCCCACACCGGCGCTCTCGGGCGGCGAGGCTCAGCGCCTTAAGCTCGCGAGCGAGATGGGCCGCGTGCAGGACGATGCCGTATTCGTATTCGACGAGCCCACGATCGGCCTACATCCGCTCGATGTTCAGGTGTTGCTGAGTGTGTTCGACGGCCTTGTTGCCAAAGGCGCCACGGTTATCGTGATCGAGCACGATCTCGACCTTATCCGTAACGCCGATTACGTGATCGACATGGGCCCGGGCGGTGGCGACGCCGGCGGGCAAATCGTCTGCGCCGGCACGCCGGGCGACATCGCAGCCTGCTCCAAGAGCATTACCGGCCGCTATCTATAGCCAATGTGACAAAGGGACAGCCCCTTTGCCTCATTGATGTCTATTTCACGCATTGAGCCGCGAGATAGTCGCGGAAGAATGGCAATTCAAATGCGACGAGCCCTCGCCCTCGTTCCCCGATGATGCCGGCATCTATCATGCGGCGTCGGTAGCGGGAGACCTGCTGTGGCGAACGCTTAAGGCGCTCGACAAGGTCAGCGGTGGTGGACTCTTCCTCGTCATCGAGCATGGCGATGAGGAATCGCTTGTCCTCTGCAGTGAGTTCCCGATAGGTTGCCGCGAGGATTCGGTCGTCCATCTCGTCGCGCGCGATTTTGATTCCCAGGTCAAAGTCGCGCGACGAGATTTCCTTCGAATCGCTTGTGAGATCCCAGGCACGGTAGCCTACGAGTTGCAATAGGAAGGGAAAACCAGAGATCGAGCGAACGGCTCTATCGATTCCCTCGGCATCTGCCAGGCGATCGTTTTCCTGGATCGTGCGAATCAAGGCCTCGCGTACGTCATAGTCGGCAATGCGACCCAGATGATATTGTTGGGCGCGGCGAAGGAACGAGACCGTCTTGTGGTTCAGCAACGTCGAGACGTTGTTGGGAAGTCCCGCCATGAGCAGTGCGACGCGTTTTCCATCGGTCACAAAGTGCTGATACGTCGCTGCGAGCTGAATCATCTCGTCGAGTGTCGGGTCCACCTCGTCAACCGTGACGAGCAGACCGGTGCCCGCCTCGTTGAGCTGGTCGATGATGTCGCTCATGCGATAGCGCCAGGTTGAGGCATCGTGAACGCGATTGACCTCAATGCTGCCGAGCGGTGCAATTCCAAGCCCAGTGACTTCGAAGTTGTTAGACGGGTCGATGAGATGGCCGGCAGCACGTTTCGCCCCGAACTCGATTTCCTCAAGCATTCCCGAGAGCGCGGTCGTCTTTACGGCTATCCAGCCGTGGGATTCCGCCCTTGTCGCGAGCGACGACATGAGAGCGGTTTTACCGGTTCCACGCGCGCCTGAGAAAATCGAGGTCAATTCTGGGCGCCTGCGCTGGCTCAAGAAGGCACGGTCCAAATCCCGAATAATCTGTTGTCTGCCAGCGAGATGGGCAGGAACCTCACCAAAACTGGGGGTAAACGGGTTCTCGAGATATTTCACAAAGCTCTCCTTTCACATCGCCGTTTAATTTCATTTTATTTTAGTTAATTCTGATTAAAAGCAATGGTTCGTTATTTAGAGCATCAATGAGGCAAAGGGACAGCCCCTTTGCCTCATTGATGCCAAAACCAGCTTGTCAAGAGCTAGAGGGTTTAAAAAACTGCCATTTCTACCCCGTCCCTAATGGCAGGTTTGTTACATTCCCGGAAAGCCTGTTTGGCGCAGAGCTTCGTAGAGGACGATGGCGGCGCTGTTGGATAGGTTGAGGGCGCTGATGCGGTAGTCGTCCGGATTGATGAAGTTGCCGCAGATATCCTGCTGGAGGATGGCCTCGTGGCTGTCCTCGGTATGCCCCAGCGATTCTTCGTGGGCTTCCCAAGCCTCGGCGTTATCGAGTGAGTCGCAATCGCGCAGCATGGGGATGCGCTCGCAGCGCTCGGGCGCCGCGGCGAGCAGCTCCTCGGGAATACCCGAGCTCTCGCTGCCAAAGACCAAGTAGTCGCCATCGCGGTAGGTACTCTGCGCATAGGTGCGGCGCGCCTTTTTGGTCAGCAGATGCAGGCGTTCGTCGGCAGGGGAGAGACCATTGCGCGCAAGGAAATCCTCCCAGCTGGCATAGGTGGTCACGTCCAGGTTTTGCCAGTAGCCCAGGCCGGCGCGACGTACCGTCTTGTCGTCGAGCGAAAAGCCCAGTGGCTCCACCAGATGCAGACGGGCGCCGGTGACCACGCAGGTACGGCCGATATTGCCCGTATTGGCCGGAATCTCGGGCGCATACAGCACGATGTTGAACATGAATCTCCTTGGCTCAGAACGAAAAACCACCACGAAGGGGACAGGCACCTTCGTGGTGGTTTGGCGGTTACGTGGGCGGAAAATGCCCGCTTGGATAAACCTAGGCGCGGTGCCAGTCGGTCAGGCAAGCATCGAGGGAGGCGATGAGCGCATCCTTGTCCATGTGACGGCCGATGATGCACAGGCTCGTCATGCGGTCGCCCGTCTCGTCGTCCCAAATCTGCATGATCTCGGGGTTCTCGTCGATGATCTTCTGCTTCTCGCCCTCGGGCGCCGAGTCAACGAACAGGCCGTTCTCCATCAGGCGCATCTGGTGGCCGGCCTGCTCGAACATGTAGCACATGTCCGGATCGCCGGTCTGCCACAGCGGGCCCTTGACGCGAATGACCTCGTCGGGCCACTCCTGCTCAACAAAATCGGTGAACTTCTGCAGGTCAAACGGCTTGCGGCGCGAGTACACAAAGGTCTCGATGTCGTACTCGAGCACCTCGGGGTCGTCGTGCTCCTCGGGATGCTCCATGGCCTCGATCCAGGCGGCGGAGTTGTAGGCGCGCATAAAGTCGAAGCGGTCGGTGTCGAGCAGCTCCTCCATGGGAACCTCTCCGTTTTGGGCTTCGACAATCACGGCGTCTTTCTGCAGGCTGCGCACGATGGCCTTGAGCTCGGCGATCTGCTCAGGGCTCACGGTATCGGTCTTGTTGAGAATCAGCGTGGAGCAGAACTCGATCTGCTGGATGAGCAGGCTCTCGATGTCGTCCTCGTCGATATCCTCTGCCAGCAGGTCGCGACCGCCGTTGAACTCGTCGTACATGCGGGCGCAGTCGACCACGGCCACGATGTTGTCGAGCGCGAGCTTGGGCTCGCCGCCCACCTTGGCCTCGTCGCAGAAGCTCGAGATGGTGTAGGCGATGGGGATAGGCTCGCAAATGCCCGATGCCTCGATGATGATGTAATCGAACTTGCCCGAATCGGCGATGCCCTGCAGCTGGTTGGCAAGGTCGTCCGAAAGCGTGCAGCAGATGCAGCCGTTGGTGAGCGGGATGAGGTCATCGGTCTCGGAAAGGCCGCCGTCGGCGATAAGGCTGGCGTCGACGTTGATCTCGCCGATGTCGTTGACGATCACGGCGGCGCGGATGCCGCCGTCGTTAGCGAGGATGTGGTTGAGCAGCGTGGTCTTGCCGGCACCGAGGTATCCGGTAAGCATGATGATCTTCACGGGTTTGTTGGGCATGTGCCCTCCTTTGTTAGACATGGCTTACAGTTGAATCTTATGCCAAACGCCTGCTCTTATACCCACGCGCCGGCAAATAACACAAGCTACTCCCAGGCTCCCCATACATCGGGGCAATAACCGACGGTGGCCTTCTTACCGTTGCGCACGATGGGCTCGGCTAGAACCTGCTGGTTCTCGAGCAGCTTGTCGAAGCGCTGGCTAGGGGTGAGGTGCTGGATGAGCGCGAGCGTCTCCTCGTCCTTGGCTTTGGGGTTGAGCAGCTTGTCGATGCCGCCGACCGCCTGCATCACGCTCGTGAGCTCGCCCTTGCTCATCTCCTTTTCCTTAAGGTCGATAAACTGCACCTTAATGCGGCGCTCTTTGAAGAAGCGCTGTGCTTTCTTGGTATCGAAGGACTTTTTGGTGCCAAAAATCTGCACGTTCATGTATTTGTTCCGCCGTTCTACCTGATGAAGTTGGTCGTTGCTCGATCTGCCTCGGGTGCGTTGATGCCGGCGGCCTGTCCTGCCTCGATGCAGCGAAGGAGCCAGGCCATGTTTTTGCCGATGTTGCGCATGGTGGCAAGGCCCTCGGCGTCCCCATTGGCGTCGCCGGGCACGCGACCAAACACGTTGTTCCAGTACGTGGAGGCAACCACGGGCATCTGGTTGATGGTGAAGTACTTGTTGAGTACGTCGAAGGTCGTCGACGTACCGCCGCGACGGGCGACGGCGATGGCAGCGCCCGGCTTGTGCGCAAAGGCCTTGCTGCCGGCATAGAAGGCGCGATCGAGGGCCGAAAGGATGCGGCCGCTGGGGTGTGCATAGTAGACAGGTGAGCCAAAAACAAAGCCATCTGCCTGCTCGGCGGCAGCGATGAGCTCGTTCACTACGTCATCGTCAAAGGTGCAGCGACCGCCAAGCTTGCCGCACTGGCCGCAACCGATGCAATCGCGAATGGGCTTGGCGCCCAGCTGAAACACCTCGGTATCAATGCCTTCGGCATTGAGCTGCTCGGCGACCTCGGCGAGTGCGCGGGCGGTGTTGCCGTTTGCCTTGGGGCTGCCATTGACCAAAAGAACCTTCATCACAAACTCCCTCTGCTTTTGGTGACTTCTGCAGAGGATTATCGCACGATGGGGGAGGCGGCGCGGGCGCGGTGCTAATCCAGTTTGGTACCTGGCACCTGCACGGCTTTCCCGAGCAACGCTTTGAGCTCGTTCAAAATGGAAACGGGCTGTCGGTCAACGCTGTTCAGATGGAGCGTGGCCACGCGAATGGGCGGCTGATATTCAAGCGAGCCGATGAGTACGGGGGAACCCAGGAACCGTTCGATGTCGCTTGTGATCTCGTCGATCGCCTCGGGGCCGAGCTCATCGAAGAGTGCCACGAATGTCGGCCCCGTCGAGCGGAACAGGCGACCCTTGCCGCGCGAGCATTCCATAAGGCAAGCGGCGCTTTCGGCGAGCACGCGGTCGCCTGCATCGAATCCAAAGCGGGCATTGACCTCGGCGATATCGTCGACCTTAATGGCAATAAAGCCTGCCTCGTGCGGCACGCGGCGCATCTCTCCAATAGCGTTGACCAGCGCGTGGACATCGCCCAGGCCCGTTACCGAGTCGGTCGTATCCGCTAGGCTTCGGTTGACGATAATGCCCACATACATGCTGGGCTCGGTATCGGTGCCGTCCAAGCGGTAGCCCGTGCAGTCGCAAAGCGCGTATTTTCCGGTGGCATCTATTACGCGATACTGCATGTAGTGGAAGTGCCACGTGCCGTTTATCACCATGTCGAGCTCGGCGCGTACGTTGTCGCGGTCCTCGGGATGAACGCGGGCGAGCCACATGTCGAGTGAGTTAAAAGGGTGCTGGGAAGGCAGGTCAAAATCGCGCACGGCGTTAACCGACCATTGCGATTCTCCAGTATCGAGGTTAAGGATGAACGGATAGCGCGTCTCGGAGCTCATGGAGATCGCTTGGAACACCCGGTCGTTGCAGGGAAGCTGATCGACGATTGGGCGTTGCGGCGCGTCATTGTTTTCCGGTTGCTGTACACGATGCATAAGCTTATAGCGATACATCTTGCGATCGGCATCCATCGTCATCTGGCGACGCGTGTCGCCGGCAAGTGGATCGACGCGCGAGCAGCCAAAGCTAAAGCTGGCGATCATGGGCGCCTTGCCATCTGAGTTCGCCTCGATCAGCCCGGCACGTACCTGCTCCAAGCGCTGCTCGAGTTCAGTCTCGTTTGCGGAGAGCGAGATAAGCACAAACTCGTCTCCACCGATACGGAACAGCATCTCATCGTGCTCCATGGCTTCGGAGAGCGTGCGGCAGATGCTCAGAATATAGCGATTGCCTTCGGCGTGGCCAAACCTATCATTGCAATGCTTGAGATGGTCGATGTCAATATAGGCGCAGGTGAAGGGATCGCCTTTGCGCCAGAGCTGCTCGACGTGACGGTCGAGTCCGCTGCGGTTGCCCAAGTTGGTGAGCGGATCGATATAGGCGTTGCGCTCAAGCAGCTGGCGCTCTTGTTGCAGGATGGCATGCGTCTTTTGCAGTTGCTCACCAACGGCGCGTAGCTCAGCAGGCAGCGCGGCAACATCGAGTTCGGCGGTCGAGATGCCATTCGCAAGTCGTTGGAGATAGGCAATAATCAATTGCTCACCCAGGCGATACGACTCGTTCATGATGGATAACCTCCTTGGGCGGAACAATGGTTTGTATCATATCCCCAATTCGGTTTGAATTGGGGATATAAGTCAGCTAATGGAGGCAAATTCCCCCTTCGGCGGTGGCGTTTTGCGCGCGAGCGTATCAGTTGTTATTGCCACCATCGAGCAATGCCTCAAAATCCTTCGCCGGCATGGGGCGGTAGTAGAGGAAGCCCTGAGCGTAGCGGGCGCCCATTTGTCGTAGCATGTTCGCCTGCTCATTTGTCTCGACGCCTTCGACCTCGACGGGCAGATGGAGCGACTGCGCCATTTCGAGCATCGATGAAATGATTTGCGTGCTGCGGCCTTGATCGCGGTCGGTGGGCGCAATCTGCCAAATGTGCTTGTCGAGCGTCACCATAAAGCCGCTTTCCTCGAGAGCGGGGATATGGGTGCACATACTGTGGGCGGCTATTATTCGACAAGCGGTAGCGCGACGATGCGATGTTCGATAAAAATGCGACTGAGACGCTATATGTTGACGGGTATACTTGTCCCGGTTTTAAACGCAGGAACGGAGATGGTCGCATGGCACAGCCGGATACGACGCGCACGGTGGGGCTCGCGCTCGAGGGAGGCGGCTACCGCGGTATGTATACGGCGGGCGTGCTCGACGTTTGGATGGAGCACGGTTTGACCTGCGACCATATGGTGGGTGTCTCGGCGGGCGCGGCGTTTGGCTACAATTTTAAATCGCGCCAGATCGGCCGCGCCATTCGCTATAACAAGGCCTATTGTGCCGACAAGCGCTATGCGGGTGTAGCAAGCTGGCTGCGGACCGGCGATATGTTCAATGCCGATTTTGCCTATCACGAGGTGCCCATCGAGCGCGATCCCATCGATTTGGAGACATATCGTGCCTGCTCCATGCGGTTTACGTGCGTGTGTACCGATATCGAGACGGGCAAGGCCGTCTACCATGACCTGCCTTATGGCGACGAGCGGGATATCGAGTGGATCCGGGCGTCGTCTGCTATTCCCGTGGCGACGCGTCCCGTTGCTATTGACGGGCATAAGTATCTGGATGGTGGCGTGGCTGATTCTATTCCCAGCGCATGGCTGTTTGCGCAGGGGTATGACCGCAATATCGTGGTGCTCACGCAGCCGGCGGGCTTTGTGAAGCAGCCCAACAGCGTGATGCCCATGCTGCGGCGCGTGTTCCGTCACTACCCGGAGTTTGTCGCAGCGCTTGAGCATCGGCATGAGGTCTATAATGCCACGCTCGATGACCTGGCACGTCGCGAGGCTGCCGGCGAAATCTTTGTGGTGCGGCCGAGCGAATCGGTGAAGGTGCCGTCGCTGTGCCGCGAACCGGATGAGCTCGAGCGCATCTACCAGATCGGCCGCCATGATGCGGAGGCGACTTTGCCGGCGTTGGAGGCCTACCTAGCGGGGTAGGGGTTGCATACGGAAAGCGCATCCCAGAATGGAGGCCCAAACTGGGATGCGCTTTCCGCTCTAGAAGATATGAGACTGCGAATCGGCTGCTCGGCTTATGCCTATGCCTGCTGCCAGGTATCGACGAGCTCCTTGGCTGCGGCGTGGGGGTCGTCGGCACTGCAGACCGCGCTCACCACAAAGAAGCCGTCGACGCCGGTGGCCTTGAGCTGCGG
>URYA01000002.1 GCA_900551975.1 uncultured Collinsella sp.
CACCATACATGCATAACGCTCCAAAGGGGGCCGCCCTCACCGATGCGCGAGGCCGGCCCCCTTTGCCATTTTGCCTGATAAAACCTACCAAAATAAACCTGTCCCTTTTTGGTAAGTCACTTTCCCGCCTGCCAAAGACACACGTAAGCGACATGTCCATGAGGGTATAATTTGCACCGTATGTCTGCACAACGCCTGTGCGCGTACGGTTTTATTCGGGCTACCGTCCATTTCCGTGGAGGCACGGTTCGGCGGCCCTAACAAGAGAGGGGTTCTATGTATAAGATCCTGGAGAAGACGCAGTTCTCGGAGAAGGTGTTCAAGTTCCGCATCGAGGCGCCCGCAATCGCCAAGCATGCGCACGCTGGACAGTTCCTCATGGTTCGCGCCAACGAGACGGGCGAGCGCGTCCCGTTTACCCTGGCCGGCTGGAACGGTGACGAGGGCTGGGTCGAGTTCATCTTCATGGTGATCGGCAAGACCACCGAAATGCTTTCCACCTACGAGGCCGGCGAGTCGCTGCGCGACGTCGTGGGCCCGCTGGGCGTTCCCACCGAGATGGCCGAGGGCCCCTGCGCCGTCATTGGCGGCGGCGTCGGCCTGGCAATTGCCTTCCCGGTCGCCAAGCACCTGGTCGAGACCGGCCACGAGGTGCACGCCATCATGGGCGCCCGCACCAAGGACCTCCTGCTTATGGAGGACCAGTTCCGCGAGCTCCTCGACGAGGACCACATCCACATCACCACTGACGACGGCTCCTACGGCGAGCAGGGCGTTGTCACCGCTCCGCTGGAGCGCCTGCTGCAGGACAAGGCCGTGAGCCAGGTCTTCTGCGTCGGCCCCGTTCCGATGATGAAGTTCTCGACCCTCACCGCCCAGAAATACGACACCCCCATCACCGCGTCCCTCAACCCCATCATGGTTGACGGCACCGGCATGTGCGGCTGCTGCCGCGTCGAGGTGGGCGGCGTGACCAAGTTCGCTTGCGTCGACGGCCCCGACTTCGATGCCACCCTGGTCGACTGGGATGACCTTCGTGCCCGCCAGGCCGCTTACCGTTCCGAAGAGGGCGAGTCCCTCAAGGCCTATGAGGAAAAGAGCTGCGCATGCCACTAGTTAACGGTCGTTTCATTGCCGATATGAAGTCGCCCCGCACCCCCGATAACGAGGAGCCGGCTGCCGAGCGCGCCTGCGACTTCCGCCCCGTCGACAAGGGCTTCACCGAGGAGATGGCGCTGGCCGAGGCCGAGCGCTGCCTCAACTGCAAGAAGCCGTTCTGTGTTGAGGGCTGCCCCGTCAACATCAACATCCCCCGCTTTATCGAGCAGATCCGCGCGAAGGACTTCGGCGGCGCTCTCGATACCATCCGCGAGGACTCCATGCTTCCCGCCATCTGCGGCCGCGTCTGCCCGCAGGAGAACCAGTGCGAGGGCAAGTGCATCCGTGGTAAGAAGTCCGAGCCCGTGGCCATCGGCCAGCTCGAGCGCTTCCTGGGTGACCGCCCCGAGCTCGCCTCTACGCCCAAGATGGCCCCCAAGAACGGCAAGAAGGTCGCTGTCGTCGGCTCTGGCCCGTCCGGCATCACCTGCGCCGGCGAGCTCGCCCGTAACGGCTTTGACGTCACCGTCTTTGAGGCCTTCTTTACCGGCGGCGGCGTGCTGGTCTACGGCATCCCCGAGTTCCGTCTGCCCAAGGCAGTCGTCAAGCGCGAGATTGACGGCCTGGAGGACATGGGCGTCAAGTTTGAGTACAACTCCGTCGTGGGCAACATGGCCACGGCCGAAGAGCTGTTCGAGCAGGGCTTCGACGCCATCTACGTGGCGACCGGCGCAGGCCTGCCCAAGTTCCTCAACGTCCCCGGCGAGAACCTGCCCAACGTCTTCTTCGCCAACGAGTACCTCACCCGCGTGAACCTGATGAAGGCCAACAAGTTCCCCGAGTACGACACCCCCACCAAGCACGGCAAGAACGTCGTTGTCTTTGGTGGCGGCAACGTGGCTATGGACGCCGTCCGTACCGCCAAGCGTCTGGGCGCCGAGCACGCCATCATCGCTTACCGCCGTACCGAGGACGAGATGCCCTGCCGTCGTGCCGAGCTGCACCACGCCAAGGCCGAGGGCGTCGAGGTTCTGCCGCTTGTCTCCCCGCTCGAGTTTGTCGCTGGCGAAGACGGCTCCGTGTGCGCCGTCAAGGTCCAGAAGATGGAGCTCGGCGAGCCCGACGAGTCCGGCCGTCGTCGCCCGGTGCCCATCGAGGGCGCCATCGAGGAGATCCCCTGCGACGTCGCTATTTCGGCTATCGGCACCAACGCCAACCCCTTCGCAAAGAAGATCGGCGGCAAGATGGAGCTCAACAAGTGGGGCTACATCGTCGCCGACGAGGAGACCGGCCAGACCACCGATCCCCGCATCTGGGCCGGCGGCGACATCGTCACCGGTGCCGCTACGGTCATTCTGGCGATGGGCGCTGGCAAGAAGGCCGCCGCTTCCATCACCAAGAGCCTGCTGGGCGAGTAATCACCCTCAGCGCTAGCCATCAAACGGCAAAGTCCCCGTCGAGCACACGCCCGGCGGGGACTTTTTTCTATGCCGGTCGACCGACCACCACAAAGGGGACAGGCGCCTTTGTGGTGGTTTGGGGTCTGGCTGGTCGGTTTGTCTCGATCTGTAACAGGTAGGCCACGTTGAGTCCCGTAGCTGTTACAGATTGAGACATTGTGCGAACATCCGCCTGTTCATCTCAATCTGTAACAGTAAGAGGCAAAATTCCTTGCTACGTGTTACAGATCGAGACATTGCGCCGGCGGTCAGACGATTCATCTAAACCTGTAACATCTAGGGCCGTTTTGGACGGTCAGGTGTTACAGGTTGAGATTTTGCTGAGGGCGAGGATGGGAGCCGTCACCAAAACTTAGCGCTTGCGGCGCTTGGTTGCGGCGAGACCGGCAGCGGCGACGGTTGCACCGGCGATACCCAGGGCAGCAGTCGTCATCGTGGTGGTATCCCCCGTGGCAACCAGGACAGCATCGGACTTTTTGGCCGGCGTGGCTTTCTCAACCGTCTTGGTCGTGGTGGTGGTCGTGGTCGGCTTGGCCGCGGGTTTGGCCGCGGGCTTGGTCTCGGGCTTCACCTCAGGCTGCGGTGTCGGCTTGGGATCCGGCGTAGGCTGCGGATCGGGAGCCGGCGTGGCCTCGGGCGTAAACGTCAGATCGGTGTTGAGCCACAGGGTTTCGATCCAGCCGCTCTCGGGATCAACTACACTCGCTTCGCCCATCTGGTAGCCGCACTCCTGGCCGTTGATCACCAGCTTGGTATTGGGCGTAAAGTAGAAACCGCGCGCCGGCTTAAAGTACAGGCCGTAACGATAGGTCACGCCAGGCTTAAAGGCGTCGATGTGGTTCGTGATGTTCTGATCCCAGAACTCCTGAGAGTTCACTTCGCTGCCGTCGATACCCGTCCAGTACTCACACTGAAGAAGGGAGTTGGAGCCCGTCGGAACATTCGCCGTAAAGACCGGCTTATCGCCCGCCTTGAAGGTGGTCGTGGCGCCGTTGATCTCGATAACGTCGATGGCCCGCCATTCGTCGATCGGCTGCTCGCACAGCATATTGTCAGCGTTTGGCGCGAAGACGCCGTTGACGGTCTTGATGTGGTGCGCCCAATGACCGTTGACGTTCATTTCGCAGTCATCAGCCACGGTATTGTCGCCCTTGAGCCTCAGCTCGACGGAATACATGTAGAACTTACCCTCTTCGAAGTGGTCAATCTTCTTCATGCCCGGCGCGTACTTTGCGGGATCGGAATACCAGAAGGCAACGGGTGCCGACTCCCCGGATTCCATATCGAGCTCCATTTCCTCCCAGCACTCGTAGGCGATCTCGTACTTGTCGGCATCGGCAGCGGGGATCGTCGCGGTCGCGCGGGGCGCCTCGCCGGGCGCGTAGTCGGTCTTCACGTCGTTGACGTCCAGGTTATGGAGGGCTTCGTTTTCCGATGCAACAAGCGTAATTTCGCTATTGATGGCATAGCGGAGATGATAGTCGTCCCTGGTTTCGTTGACGGTAATCGAGCTGCCCGCGTAGCTGTTGTCACCTTCATAGTCGGTGCCATAGTCAGTTCCGGTATACGTCAGTGCCGCGCCAATATAAAGAACCTCATTGCGCGTGAGTCGATACGAGCCGCCTGACGCGCCACCCGTAAAGGTCAGCGTCAGCCTCATGTGATCGTCAACAGGCTCAAAGTGAGCCGTCACATCGGACATAGATGTGTCCTGGACTTCAGCCAGGGTGCCCGAAACAGCATCGGCCCGGTAGTACTTGGTTTCGACAAGTTCGCAGAGCGGCTCATCCGGCATGCCACCCTCAACATCGGGAAAATCATAGGTGTACGACTGACCCTTTTCGAGCGTGATGTTGTCCGGAAGCACGCAGTCCGTGTAGTGGGAAACCACGGTCGTATTGACCCTAACGCCGCTCCCGCCTGTCACATCGGTCACGCCACAGGGCATGATGGCGTCGCTTGTCGGCGTGGCGGAGGTGTCGCTGGGAGTGTTTTGCTCAGCGGGTGCCGCATCGCTAGATTCATCGGTGGTGTCAGCCGGAGTCGTCTGCTGAGGTTCAGCGACGGTTTGTGCCGTCGGAGCAGCATCAGTTGCAGGCGCGGTCACCGGAACCGCATCCTCCGCAACCGCCGGAGTCGCTGGAGTCGCAGCAACCTCACCCGCCACGGCATCCGGATCCGCGCACTCGGTCGCCAGCGCCAAACTCGGCAGCAACAGCTGGCCAACCATAAGCGCGCACGCGCCGACGCTCGCAATCCTCACACCCACGCAGCGCCAAGTACCGTGGACCAACGAGCAGGTGCGTTCGCGCTGGGTCTCCTTATTAAAGTGGCTTCCGTTCATAACGGCCTCCTTGGTCGAAAGGCTACACCACCACAAAGGTGCCTGTCCCCTTTGTGGTGGTCCTGTACAACCAAGATGTGTCAAATGACTCTATACGCCTAGGTTCGTAGATGCGAACCTAGGCGTATACCTGCGGAAATACAAAGAGCCGCCGCAAGGGCATTTATGCCCACGCGGCGGCTGAAAATGGCTATGAAAGCTAGCGGTTGCGGCGCTTGGACGCGACGAAGCCGGCGCCGATGACGGACGCACCGGCGATGCCGAGTGCAGCTGCCGCCGTCGCGGCGTTGTCGCCCGTGGCGGCCAGAACACCGGAAGCGCTTTTGGTGCCGGCGGCAGTCTTGGTCGTAACGGTCTTGGTAACCGCCATGGTGGTCTTTGCGTCCTTATCTACGGGCTTGGGGTCAGGCTTCTGCTCGGGATTGGGCATAGGATCGGGATCGGGCTCCGGTGTCGGCTCGGGCTCCGGTGTCGGCTCCGGCTCCTGCCCGTCTCCAAAATCAATCACTACATCATGGGCGACCTCGGCAGAACCGACGATATCCGTAATAGCAGACGAACCGGCAACACCGACGACCTGCCCGTTCTGGGAGCTCAGCCATTTCCCCGTATCAACAACCTTTTTCACATCGCGCACGGCACCATCCGTCGGAGTCGTAATCATCGCGCGCCCGTGCAAATTGTTCACGCTCAAATCAATCCTCGCGGCACGGAACAGCGTCGCAGTCGCGTCGTTGCAGTTGATCGCATAGATTCCCGCAGTCGCGCCCGAAGCCTCAATCTTCGATTTGCGAATCTTGATACGAGGCGTTTCCGACCCGGTGTTTGCCTCTGCCATGATTCCAAAACTTTGATTGCGGACGGCATCGATGCCGTTTGCAGAAGACAGGCTTCGAGACGTAAGATTCGACTCCTCGACAAGCATCCACACCGCACCGCTTTGCGAACGCGCGCTGATGCCCGCCGAGAGCGAAGCCGCACTGCCGGCGGAAAGCGCGACATCGGCTCCGTTGACGATTTTCATGAGGGTATTCTTTTTGATACCGACCGTATTGATGCACACGGAAACCTGCCAGGCATCGGCTGTCTTGATCGACAGGTTGGCGGCATCGATCGTGACGTCGCCCCCGTGCACGGAGACATAATCCGGTTCTTCCTGCTCGCTTTCCTGAGCAGCGTGTCTACTGGGAAGGTTATCGGCAAAGATACCGTAGGTGCCCACCGTTGGACGCCAAGATCCTTCCGCCGATTTTGCCTCGATTTTGACATCGGCGCCCTTATCGATCGTCACGCTGCCGGCCGTCGCGCGAATGCCCGTCGCACTGTTCACTGCGCCCGAAGCCGTCACGTTGACATTGGCGCCTCTGATGGTCACATCGCCACCTGCATTGCCGTCGCCTTCCGCCGCAATCACATCGGTCTGAGCCGTCGCATTAAGGGTGCCATCGCCGGTAATGGCAAGGTTGCCGTTCTTGACAGCAATGGCGCTCTGCCCGGCGTCGGCCGTGACGGTGTTGGTGCCCGTCACGCCGATGGTGAGGTTACCCTTGGCGCCGATGGAGCCGCCGTCGTAGCCGTTGAGCTTCATGTCGTCAGCGCCATCCCAGGACCAGGTTCCTGCCTCGTCGCCGGCAGCGGTGCCCGCGTCGTACTGCGTGCCGCCCACGTTGACCCAGTCGGCGGCGAGCGCCACGCTCGGCAGCAACAGCTGGCCGGCCATGAGCGCGCAAGCCCCCGCGCAAGCAAGTTTTGCGCCCACGCGGCGCCACGTTCCATGAGAGAGCGAGCACGCGCGGCCGTGGTCGATTGGGTTGTCATGGATTTGCTTTCGCATGTGAGCCTCCTTGTCGTAAGGGGTGCTTCTGTAACACCATGTTACGGGAAGATAGCCGGATCCCGGGGCACAAATTCTCAAGTGGCGCATCTGCCAGCGCAAAAGGCAACGAGCGCGCAATCGCCGAGGAAGGGGTCTTCGCTTTCCAAAGGCCCGCCCATACCATCCTGGTCTACAATCGAGGAAACGGTTATTCCGTCCACCCAAAGGACCGTTCTTGAACCTGAGTAAGCCTAAAATCAACGCGCTTTTGGCACTTGCGCTCTTTACCTTTGTCTTTCTTGCCGCCGAGTTTCGATTCGACATTAATGTCGGGCTGCTCGCCGGTGCCGAGCGTGTTGTGATTGCGCAGGGCTTCATCCTCGGCGCCAGCGTGATAGGCTTTATCGGATATGCACCGCTGCTCGGACTCGCACAGCGCAAAGGCCAGCCTCGAGCAGTTGTCAGTGCCGCCGTCCCCATCGCCATCTTGGGGTTGGCTCAGATTCAGTCCCCCACGAGCCCGCTTGCGCTCGAAATTCTGGGATGCCTCGCATTCCTCGGACTCGGCCTACTGGGCGCCGCGGCACACCGTGCCTTTTCGTTGGCATTCCAGGATGACCCCAAACTCGCCACCGGCGCAGGAGCAGCCTATGCCGCGGGCATCTTGATGCAGTTCGTCACCAACCTGATTGATTGCGGCGGCATCGTCGAGCTCATCATTCTTGGCGCGGTAACGATCGCCATCTCCGCCCTCAGCGTCGTTCCCCAAAAGGCTGCCGAGAGCTCAAACCCCGCCATCAATCCCTTTGTTGAGCCATCGCACGCCCTCGCCAAGCAGGCATGTTGGAGCATCGTGCTCGTCATGATTCTCGCCTGCCTGTTCTCTACTCTCGATAACGTGGTCACGTTCTCCAACGCCCACGGCACCATCGCCGTGCAGACCTGGCCGCGCCTCTTTTTGGCAGCGAGCGGCCTGGCCGCCGGCATCGTTTTTGATCTCGCCGAGCGTCGCTACATGGGACTTGTCATGCTCGGCATCGCCGTGCTCTCGACCATTTCCATCCTGGCCGTGGAGGCCGGCGCTGATCCCAACCTGGGCCTTGTCGTCTTTTACCTGAGCTCGGGCTTTTTTGTCACGTTCTTTACCGCCACCTTTACGCAGCTGGCACCGCGCACGCGCGCGCCCGCCTTATGGGCCGGCATGGGTCGCGCGGCCAACAACGTATGCGCGTTCACCACATCGGGTATCTCGCTGGCGCTCGTGACCTCGGACAATGTTGCTCTCATCATGATCGGCGCGCTCGTACTGCTCGTCGCCGCCTGCGCGGCATTCGTGGCAGCCGGCTTGTTCCGCCTACCCCAAACCGAGCAGGAACGCGAGCGCGAGCAGCTGGCAGAAGAAGCGCTCGCCGCCCCCACCGTCGAAGAGCAGCGCCAGGCCTTCATCGCCAACCACGCCCTCACCCCGCGCGAAGTCGACGTGCTCATAGCCGTGACCCAGGACGAACGCCCGCTCAAGCAAATCGCCGAGGAACTCGGCATCTCGATGCGCATGGTACAGCGCCACCTGAGTTCTATCTACCAAAAGACCGACACGCAGACGCGTGCCGGTCTCACCAAGGCCTTCCCCTCCGCCTAAAACAAAAACCACCACAAAGGTGCCTGTCCCCTTTGTGGTGGTTTGAGCGGAGCAGAAGGTCACTCTGCCAGCTTGTCTCAGTCTGTAACAGATAGGCCCCTATAAGCAGGCTTATTGTTACAGATCGAGACAGTAAAGGAACACGAAGCGATCTTTCGCAGCAACAACCCTCTCGTAAAGCGATGCCACATATCGGCCGAAGCCTGGCAATGCAAACTCAAAACGCCCTTGCAGAGGCTCTTCAATTACCCCAGCCTCTACCAGACGCTTTTTATACGTTGAAATCGAACCGGAACTCTTCTTAAGCCTCGCTGCCAGCTCTTGCCTGGTCGTCGTCCCAACCGGATTCATTGCACGAAGAAAATACAGGTCCCCTCGTGAAAGTTCCGCCGCTGTTGAAGCGAAAACTCGCGATTCTAGCTCCTCTTGCGCAAGTTTCGCGCCTCGTTCGACATCCTCAATAGAAACCTCGGAGGCTTGGCGCGAAGCATTCCATGCCCGATACCCCACCAACTGGAACATAAACGGAAAGCCATCGATCGCCTTGGCAGCGAGGTCGATCGCCTCATCGGAAATCGTCTTGCCGCCGTCCTCAATCGTTAGTCGAAACGCTTCTTTTACCTCAGTCGGTGAAATTGATCCCAGTGAATGTTGAGCCGCACGACGAAGAAACGATGTCGATTTCCCCGTCAGCAACGCCAGCACGCGAAACGGCAGCCCCGCCATAAGCAAAGCTACCTTTTTATTCTCGCTTACAAAGTGCTGGTAGGTAGTAACAAGCTCCGTCATTTGCGCAAACGATGCATCCACTTCGTCAACGGCGATAAGCACCCCAGTGTCAGTCGCTTCAAGCTGAGCAAACAAAGCGTTCATCTTAGTGCGCCAGTTAGCGCCCTCAAATTCAATATCGATGTTTTCCCAGCTCATGCTTCCTACGGGGGCAATGCCGACACTGTTCACACGCCTAGAAGCGGGCTTTTCGATCAGATGGGCAGCTGATTCGTTGAGGCGCTGCAAAATGTCTTCGAGCATCCCCTCCGAGGCCGTCACATTCGCTGTAATCCAGCCCTCTTGCTGGGCGCGGTACGACAGATATGCCAAAAGCGCCGTTTTACCTGTACCACGCGCACCATAGAAAACCGAGCAAAGATTGGGATCGGAATCGTCATTTTCAAACGCCAGCACCATATCATCGATGATTTGCTCACGGCCGGCCATATACGCCGGTACACGTCCGAACATCGGCGTGAATGGATTTGCCTGCCTGTACGCCGTCGGTGCCGCCATAAAGCCTCCCTTGAACTCATACAACTTAATTATGCCCCTACAATCTTTAAGTATTTTAAGTATTTTTGAGTTTTTTGAGCACCCTTGAGTTCTTTGAGCGATTGGCCCCCGGCAGAACCAGTTGATTTTCTCTGCCTAAAACAAAAACCACCACAAAGGTGCTGTCCCCTGTGGTGGTTTTGGTCGGTTAGTCTTCGAGCTGCGCTACTTTGTAGCGGTAGGCCGCGGCGATAACGTCTTTGCAGCCTTCGCGGCCCAGTTTGGCGCGGTTGACGACGATATCTTTACCGCTCGTCATCTTCCACTTTCCGGCGCTGTAGCGCTTGTAGAATGCCTCGCGCGCCTTCTGCTGCTGCTTGACCAGCTTGGCGCCCTTCTTTTTGTTAAGGCCACGCTTTTTGCGCACGATCTCGACGCGGTCCTCAAAGGGGGCTGTCACCAACACGGCAATGTGGTTGGGGTTGTTACGCAGCAGGTAATCGGACAGACGGCCTTCGATAATGCAGCTCTCGGTCTCGCCCAGATCCAAAATCACCTGGCTCATCTTTTGGAACAACTTATCCGAGTACGAACGCGCATCGTAGCGGTCGGGCAGGAACGCCATGTTCTCCACGGCCAGACGCTCATCGTAGGCGGCCATCTTGTCGAGCGACTCACCCGCGCGCAGCGACGCACGCACCAGCAGCTCGTTATCGTACAGCGGAATCCCCAACTCGTCGGCAAGCATGCGACCAATCTCGTGGCCCTCGGCGCCGAAGTCGCGCGCGATGGTAATGACCACAGGATTCTTCTTATTCTCCAGATCGCTCATCGCGATTCCTTTCTCTATGTGACAAAGGGGCTGTCCCTTTGCCACATTCTACGCTGCCACGATACGACGTTGACACGCTCGGACCAGCAACGAGATACCAAAGTTGAGCACAAAGTACATCGCAAACACCAGGCCGTAGAGCATAAGCACCTGCGACAGGTCGATCGCGTGGGCCATCACGACGTTTGCCGTGTACATGAGCTCGGCCACGTTAATGCCCGAAAGATACGAGCTGTCCTTGATGACGGTCGTGCACTGGCTAAACAGCGCCGGAATGATCGTCTTAAACGTTTGCGGCAGAATGATGTAGCGCATGGTGGCAAAGAAGCCGAAGCCCTGGCTCTGCGCCGCCTCAAACTGGCCGCGCGGAATCGAGTTGAGGCCGCCGCGCACAATCTCGGCCATAACAGCGCTGGTAAACAGCGTAAAGGCGATGGTCGAAATCACAATGTCCAAACCCTGCACCGTAAAGTAGATAAACAGAATCCACAGCAGGTTCGGCGTGCAACGGAACAGCTCGATATAGGCGCTCACCAAAATACGGAACGGGCGGGGCGCATAGCTTTTAACGAGCGCCAGCACCGTGCCAAAGATGAGCGAGAAAAAGATCGACAGCGCCGAGATCTCGATCGTCTTAACAAAGCCGCCCCAAATGTAGAGCAGGTTGGTCGCGTTGAAGATTTCCATGCGCTAGGCCTCCTCTACGTTGTCGAGCCCCAGCTCGGCCAGGCTCACACCGCGTGGACGCTCCTTGGAGCGGCGCTCGAGCCACTGCACCAGCATGGCAAGCGGAAAGCAGATGATGAAGTACATAAGGCAGCAGACGATGTATCCCTGCAGGTAACCGTACAGACTCACAAAGTTGTCGGAACGGTACATAAGGTCGCCGCCGGCCACAAGCGCCAGCACCGACGTGTTCTTGACCAGGTTGAGCGCCTGGTTGCACAGCGGCGGCAGAATGATCTTGAATGTCTGGGGCAGTACGATGTACCAGTACGCCTGGGCACGGGTGAAGCCCTGGCTCTGGGCCGCCTCCATCTGACCGCGCGGAACCGCCTCGATACCGGTGCGGATGACCTCAGAAATGTAGGCCGCGTGATACAGGCCCACGCCCAAGAAGCCCAGCACGAACGGCGCGATGCGCACCGGCTGGTCGGCACCGGTTATGGCCTGCAAAAACTGCGGACCGGCCATGTACATAAAGAGCACCTGTACGGGCAACGGGGTGTTCTGGTAAAACTCCACGTACACGCGGCTTATGGCGCGCAGCACGCGCGAGCGAGTGGTAGAGAACACGCCCAGCAGCGTGCCCAGTACCAGAGACAGCAACAGGCCGGCAACGACCACCTGCAGCGTCACGCCAAAGCCCTCCCAGAAGGGCCCCATGTTTTGAAATGTCGTCGACCAGCGGTCGGCGTCAAACAATCCTTCGAGCATTTGATTCCTTCCTTGGACGATGCGCCTATACAAGACCCCAGGTCTTGACCTCTTGATCGAGCCAGCCATCGGCCAGGCGATCGCAAATCACCTGATCGACCACGGCCGAAAGGTCGCAGCCCTTCTTGGTCGCCACGCCGTAACCCTGCTCGCCAAACTTGACCTCGGGCTGCAGCAGCTCAACGGTCTCGTTCATGTAACCGGCCAGTGTGGAGCGGTCCATGGCAAAGACGTCGATATTGCCGGCGTCGAGCGAACTCTTGATGATGGGGTAGCCGCTAAAGGCCCTAAACTCGGGCTTGCAGCTAAAGCCGTTGTCCTTGATCATCTGCTCAATCAGGCTCTGCGTGGTGGCGCCCTGGCTCACGCCAATGACCTTGCCGTCCAGATCCTCAATCGAGGTAAAGCCCGAACGCTTCTTGACCATGAGTCCCACGTAGTCGGTGCGGTACGGCGTCGAGAAATCCCAGCTCTTCTTGCGCTCGTCGGTGATGGTGTAGGTCGCCGCGACCACGTCAAGCTGGCCGTTATCGATCAGCGGGCCGCGCGTCTTGGGTGTTACGTCGGTAAACTCGACAAGCTCCTGGGCACGGGCCTCCTTGTAGCTCACGCCAAAGACGGCAGCGGCGATCTGGTAGCACAAATCGACTTCCATGCCCTCAAAGCGGCCCTTGGCGGTGTCGTAATAGCCATAGCCGGGAACGTCCTTCTTAACGCCGGCATTCAGATGGCCACGCGACTTGATGGTCGCGAGTTTGGACCCCTTGTCGGAGCCCTCGTCGCTGGTGGAGTTGCCGCAACCGGCAAGCGCGGTCCCCGTCAGCGCGAGCATGCCGGCGCCAGCCAGCTGCAAAAAGTGACGGCGCGACACGGCCGCCCTCGTCATATCCGTCATGTCCATCACCGCGCCTAGTGCAGAATCTTGGACAGGAACTCGCGGCAACGCGGGTTCTCGGGGTTATCGAAGAAGTGCTCGGGCGTGCCCTCCTCCAGGATGCGGCCGTCCTCCATAAAGATGACGCGGTCGGCCACCTGGCGCGCAAAGCCCATCTCGTGCGTCACGCAGATCATGGTGATGTCCTCCTGCGCGAGCTCAATCATAACGTCCAGGACTTCCTGGACCATCTCGGGGTCGAGCGCCGAGGTCGGCTCGTCAAACAGGATGATAGGCTGCTTGGTGCACAGGGCACGGGCGATGGCGATGCGCTGCTGCTGACCGCCCGAGAGATTCTGCGGATACTCGCCAGCCTTATGCGCCATGCCGACGCGCTTGAGCGCGGCGATGGCGATCTCGGTCGCCTCCTCCTTGCTCTTCTTTTGCAGCTTGATGGGTGCGAGCGTCAGGTTGCCCAGCACCGTCATGTTGGGATACAGGTTGAACTGCTGAAACACCATGGAGCTGTACTTGCGAGCCATCTCCAGGTGATTCTTTTTGGTGAGCGGCGTACCGTCGATGACGACCTCGCCCGACGTGGGCTCCTCCAGATAATCGACGCAACGGATGAGCGTCGACTTACCCGAGCCGGAAGGCCCGATCATTACGAGCTTCTCGCCGCGCTTGACGGTGAGATTGATATCTTTGAGCACATGCAGGTCGCCAAAGTACTTGTTGAGATGCTTGATCTCGATCATGTCTGCCATGAATGTCCCTTCCCTGCGTTTACACGAGTTGAACTATTGTACGGAAAGAACCACGTTTCCGCAGCCCACACTACATTCCCGTAAAGAACCCGCAACCTTCCACCCACTCATTGGGGACAGACTTAAATGAGTACCTGCTCATTGGGCACTCATTTAAGCCCGTCCCCAATGAGTGCCCAGCCCAACAAAAGGGGGCGCGATCGCAATGGTCACGCCCCTCAGCATCGGCTATGTGTCGGCCGGCACTTACGCCAATTTTGCGCCGACGATCTTTGCCGCGGCCGGCTTGTCGAAGTTGCCGCCGGTGGCCTTGCCCAGGGCACCCATGACCTGACCCATCTGCTTCTTGGACGTGGCACCCAGCTCGGCGATGACCTGCTCGATCAAGGCCTCGAGCTCCTCACCCGAAACCTGCGCGGGCAGCAGGCTCTCCAGAATCTTGACCTGCTCGGTCAGGTTGTCGGTACGCTCCTGGTCGGTACCGGCCTTAATGGACATCTCCAGCGTCTCACTCGTCTGCTTAATCAGACGCTTGATCATGCTGTTGACGTCTTCCTCGGTCACATCGCGACGCTCGTTGACCTCGATGTTCTTCACCTCGGCCTTAACCTGGCGAATGATAGACAGGCGAACCTTGTCCTTGGCCTTCATGGCCGCGATCATTTCCTTCTGCAGCTCTTCGTTGGTCATCTGCAAATCCTCCTCAATAGTGCGGGCGGCACTCACACGAGCGCCGCCCCATGATTACTCAGTCGTCGACGAATTGTCGGTCGAACTCTTGGTGACGCCCTTCAGGCTGACGTTGTACGGCACGTCCTTGGGCATGGGGTTGACGGTAATGTCGGCGTCCTTCTTGTACTGCTCCAGCCACTCGCTGTACGCGGTGCTTGCCGCCTGCGTCTTCACCACGTTGGAGACGTACTTCTTGATGTCCTTGGGCACCTGCTTAATGTCATCGACCTGATTATCGACATGGAAGTAGTCGGTGCACTTGATGATGTGATAACCATAGGTCGACTCGACGACGTCGCTCACATCGCCCTTGTTGAGTCCCTCGAGCGCCGCCTGGTAGCTGTCGACGAAGGTGGTGAGCTTGTCCCAGCCCACATCGCCCTTCTTCTCCTTGGAGCCGGTGTCGTCGGAATACTGCTTTACGGCGTCCTCGAAGCTCAGCTCGCCGGAGTTGATCTTGTCCAGGCACTCCTGCGCCTTGGCCTTGGCGGCGGCCTTGTCCTCGTCGGAAGCGTCAGAATCGACCTTGATCAGGATATTCGACGAACGACGGGCGTCGTTGTAGTTGGACAGGTTCTCATTGATGTAATCGACAATCTCGCTGTCCTTGGGCTTGCTGGTGGGTGCCACGGCATCCTTGAGTTTCTGCTGCGCCAGACTCTCCTTGAGCGAGTCCTTGTAGGTGTCCTCGGTATAGCCGTAGGTCTTAAGCGTCTTCTTAAAGGCCTTGGCACCGCCCGCGCTCTTGCACGCGTCCTTCCAAGCCTTCTCGACCTCCTCGTCCGACACCGTCACGCCGTTTTCCTTCTGCGCTTGCTGAAGCAGAATCTGCTGCGTGTAGGAGTCGATGAGTTGCTTGCGGTACTTCTTGGGCGTGAGGTCGTTGTCGACCAGGTACTGTGCCCAGTCCTTGTCCTTGGTGTAGCCGTAGGACGTGCGCATGCTCATGATCTGCTTGGTCACGGTGTCCTCGGTGAGGTTGGTGCCGTTGATAGTAGCAGCAACACCGCCGGTCAGCTTGTAGCCCGAGGTGTCCTCGGCCTGCGACATAAGGCCGGAGCACGCCATCGCCGAGACGGAAAGCAGCATCGCCAGCACGCCGATGACCACCAGGACAATCTTGACGGTCTTGGACACATAGGTCTTGCGCTGCTTCTTGCGAGAGCTGGAGGCGGCGCGGGACCGTTGCTCGGGCGTCGGCGCGACCTCGGGGTTCTTTTTCTTGTTTGCCATGTTTGGCCTTTCGCATCACGAATCGAACAAACGCCATTGTGTCACAACGCAGCCCCCGCGGCACACCTGGTGCATGGGGGATGGGTTAATCTGCGCCATTTTGGTGCAAAGGGGACAAGTCTGGCAGGTTAATGCCAGGGCGCTCCTTTTCTGCCGGCAGTTAGGGACAGTCCCCAGGTGCCGGCTTAGCTCCACCTAGAAGTGGCGACGGATGGCGTCGACCATGCCCTGCGGCGTGGTCTGGCCAAGCACGTCGGCCGCGGCATCGGCGTCCATAAAGATGTTCATGAGCGCCTGCAGGGCCTCGACCTGGCCGCCCGGCTCGGCAATGCCCAGGTTGATGATGATCTGCGCCGGCACGGGGGCGCCCATGCCCGCCATCGCGTTAAACGTCACAGGTGCGGCGGGCTTTACTACCGCGATATAGGGCTTGGCCACAAATCCCGGATCGGTATGCGGAATGGCGATGTTTGCCGCCGGCATAGCGAGACCCGTGGGATAGGCGTCCTCGCGCGTGTGGACGGCGTTGAGCCAACCCTCGGCAATGTAGCCGCGCGGGGCAAGCTCGCCCTCGAGCCGCGCAAACACCTCATCCGGCGTTGCACACTCCCAATCAAAAAACACCAGCTCAGGCGAGAATAGCATCTCGGCGTTATCCGCCATACTGTCCTCCAAAGTTGCATGAGGTTCACAATGCCCCATATGATAGCGAAACGAGACAGACAAGGTTAGCCGAGGATCCCAATCATCTCGACCGCGCGAGCAGGCGTCAGGCAAACTTCGGGCATCGCCCCCAGCATGCGTCGGTCGCTCGTGACCACATAGTCAACACCCGCCGTCTCGCCCGAAGCGATGATGAGGTTGTCTTCGAGATCCGGCATACGCTTGCCAAGCATGCGCGCCATCTCGCATTCTGCCAACGAAAGCGGAGAGGCAGTTGCCACCTGCATCATGTGCTCGATGCAGGCCCATGACGCCGGGGCAAACGACACGTTAATCCCATTCGCATTCCGCCGGGCTAGACGCCGAGGCAAAATGTAGAACACATCCTTTGCCGTCGTGGGAGCATACAGAAGGTCGATCTTTCCCGCCTCGGCCAGTTCAACCAATCTCTTCGCTTCGTCGAACGCCCCCTCTTGCAGGTAATAATCGAGCCAAACGTTCGTGTCTACCAAGAGACGCTTTGCCTCAATCATCGACAATTCGCCTCTATGTCGGCAATCATCGCGTCATACATATCATCTCGTACGGCATCCCAGTCTTCCGCCGAAGATTCTGCCGATGCGAAATCCGACGCGCTCAGCCCCAACGAGGAAAAAGCTAGGCCACGCCCCTGTTCGGCGAGGCTCTCCGCACGGGATGCCTCGCGCTTATCCGCTACCATAAATCCCGGCAACGTTTGATGCTCGACGAGATAGGCCCAAAGCGCACGAATGGCATCGCTCGGCCCCAATCCATTGCGAGTGAGGACCGCATCGCCACCAGCTTTGAGCATAGGATCGATTCGCGTGTTGAGCTGCACCGTTGCTGTACCCATTGCGGCTCCTCTCTACTTGCTAGCAGTATAGCAAATCTGAAAGGCCGTACAAAGGGCCCCGCCCGAGAACGGACGAGGCCCTGTCAGATTGGTGGTGTCGAGAAAGGTGGTGTAGCGCCCGATCCGAAGCGAGTCGGCCTGGCGTCCAAGAACCTAGAATACGGTTGATGCCCTATGCCGCCGACCGGCATATGAAAGCCAGCGGGCCAAAAGCCCCATGGCTTCTAGCCCGCAGAAACATCGATGTTTCCAAATGATCGCAGCTTGTGCTTCAAGCGCTTTTCTACGCTACCGGCGGATGCAAATCCCAATCGGGAAAGCAGTTTGCAAAGCCCGTGAGATTTTGGGTCAAAACATTGTTCTCAGCTTGCTTCAGTCGCTCGTCCTCTTCAAACAGACTATCGAGCTCGCTCAGTGCATCGAGGTCCTGCATTGCAGCATCGTTATGGTCGAAATCAGTCACTTCATCAGCCATCTTTTTCACTCCATTCATGGATTATCGAGACAAATCCTACCGGCTAGGCAACCTTCTCAAGCTTAAGCAGGTCGCTGCGCTCGGCCGCAGCTTCCTTCGCGCTCTTCCACTGATTAAGCGCCAGATCGATCTCGGAACAGCCTTCCTGGATGCGTTTGGAGTATTTGGCCTCAATCTCTTCTGCCTCCGCAGCGCACTGCTTGCCCGAGAGGCTCGTCTTTACTAGACAATAGCCAGCCCCCGCAAGAAGCAGAATGCCAATAACCTGGTTTACAAACGCAAAGAAAGCTACTCCCAAAACAGCGAGGACAACGGCCGCTATCTTGTGGCTCTTGTTGCCCTTCGCAACCTTGACATCAAGCTCAGCGAGCTCCTTTTTCTTCTCTTCACCGACATAGCGAACATAATCGCCGCGCAGCGCATTACCCTCATCGCCGGTAACCACCCTGCTTGTCCATCCGTCGAAGTCAAGGGTGATCGCCTGCGGAAATTCGGGGATGTCGCTCTTGCGATACCGGTTGAAACCACCGTTGATATAGGAACCCAAAAACTGAATCGCGGTCTTCTTCTTATGCACATCCACAGACGCACTCTGGTCGCGCATCGAGCGTGTCATCTGGTCGATGATGTTCATCGTCTGCTGACGCTTCTCATCGCGGCGACGATTGACGAGCTCTCGGGCGCGCTCCACGTCTCCGCCAAATGCCTTGACCGCAAGAAGATACTCCTCCTGGCGGCGCAAATTTCGCTCCTTGGAGTCATCGGAGTTAACGAGCTCCATCAAATGCCTGTCAACCTGCTCGGCAAGCGTCCTCTCGTCAACATCAGAAGCCTTGAGGTCGGCGAAGTCATTGGAGATGCTCTCGATTGCCTCGACTTTTCCGAGATACTTATTGATGTAGTCAAACTCCTTGACCACTACCTTGAGCGCCGGATATCTCGAGCTCATATCCTCCTCGTAGCCGGTAAAGTACTCCGCCCATGACTCTGACTGCTCATTCTCGAACTCAGGGCTCTGATTTCTGATCTGCTCGATCCAGCCCGCCATATAGTCGTCGCACAGATGCTTTTCGTCGGTTCCGAAGATGCCGTTGACATAGGCATCGATGTAGACCATCGCATCGGCATCGATGCGGGCGGCGTTTTGCGTCGAGAAGTAGCGCGCTAGCCATTCGTAGCACGTAGCCGTGCGGTTATTACGTCTGCAGATCAGAGCCATCGCAAGCGACGTGTGCTCGTTGTCACGTTTGACAGCCTCGCGTATTGCGCGCTCTGCAAGATCTCGGTTGTTGTTGATCCATGCCGCAAGGGCAACCAGGACAGGTGCCAGCCAGTAGTCCGGGGTAGAGATCATTAACTCCTCGGAGACCGTCGAAATCGTCGCCTTGCGCACGAGCGCCGCATCGGTTGCCTGGAGAATACCGACCATGGTGTTTCGAACCACTGAGTAGTTGCCGAACTTTTTGTCCATCTCCTGTCGGACGCTCACGAGCTCCGTAGTCGCCTGCTCAAGTGCGGCGGTACGACGCTGCTCGAGCATCATCTCGAGAAAGTCCTTTCGGAGCTTTTTAAGGTCCTTCCGCACTTCCTCCATTTGCGATTCGACCTTATCGACCTTCGTGGTCATCTGGTCAACTTTTGTTCCAATAGCGGCGATCCTGCGCTCGATAAGGACAGTATCTACTCCCGAATCACTCATCTGTACCACCTTTCAGTTTGCACTGTTTAGATCATCCAATAGCTTTAAGCGAGTAAGCGCCCGCCATCTGCTTTATTGAGAGGCCATGCTTCGGTATTGCTCGGACACCTGCTGATAGGCCACAAGAAACTTCTGTTTGTATTGGCTTGCCTTCATCGAATTGACGATGCGCCCGACGGGCTCCACATAGTGTTCGAGAAAGTACGAGGTCCTTCTTCGTAACGCAAACGAACCAGTTTTATAGGGGGACCCGGGGTTCTCTCTAATGCCCTTGAGTAGTGCGAAACACGTTTTGGGTATGTTGCAGTTGGCGGCGATATCTTGATAGAAACTCTCCCGCTCTGCAGTCATAAAGTCTTCCGAAGCATACCGCGCTATTCAGAACGGGCACACAGCATCGATAAAGCTCTCAAGCCGAGGCCGATCCTCCATGCTCTGCATATTGGCGACCACGAGCGATACCATCTGAACCTCAAAGTCACGCATGTTGTAGAGCGTCGACTCAAACAAGTCGATCAAGTCACGCACTTCGTCATATTCGAGAGGGATATCTTCGGCCCTTTTAAAGAAAACCACCATCGAACCCGAAAGACCTTCACAAAACTCATCGCAGTACGCAACCATAAACTGTGCCGCCGCGTTGTCTTGCATCATATTGAGCACGTCCGCGGCAAATTTGCGGGCCTCCGGAAAGTTACCACCCTTAAAAAACTTGATGGCATTGTCCTTGGCAAACGCGACTTTGCCCGTGGCCCCCAGACGTGCCCGCGAATAATACATCTCGCGGCCGCACTGGTTGCAATGAACCTTTCGCGTTGCGGGGTCAAACTCGACATCGGTGCTGCCGCAGCCCTCGCAAGTTATTCCGTTGATTTCCAATAGCTTCCCCCACTTCAACCATCAAAGTGCCCTGGCAAAAAGCAACACGAGTTCTTATTTGACAGCGGTCAGCGCCGCATTGCGCTTTTTCCAGATACGGCGCGCATCATGGACAAGGCCAACCGTAACATCTGCTGGCTCATCGGCACTCATGGAATTCGAGACGGCCTCGAGCGCAGCGGAGAACTGTCGCTCAATCTCTTGAGCATGGGGCTGCGACATGTTGGAACTAAAGGAGATGTCGTCTTTGAGCACTTTGAGTTCGGCTTTGACCTGAGCGTCTTGCGCTACGGCAAGGAGCTGTCCCACATACGATGCAAATTGCGCCGTTTGAACCGTCTTTGCCGCCACGGCGGCAACCTTTTGGTCCACCTGGCGGGCATTGAAGGCTAGACCCATCTGCACAAGGACAAGCACAGTAAGAAGGACAACGTTTACGACAACTGGAATCGTGCTGCCGCCCCACCCATATGCCGCAAACACAAAGTACGTGTTGGCCAGAAGGGCAACGACAAAGTAGGCACAGCTGGATGCGACCGGCAAATAATGGATTTCGGTCGTGCTTTTGACCGTGGACTGCCTATCGGACATGGTAGCCGAAATCGAAGCCACCGCAAAAGCCAAAACCCCAAAGCCAAGCGACATAGCAAAGACGATAGGATTCATCAGCGCGTTTTTGCAGACAAACATGATTACAAGCCACGCCACCAAGACGATTGCCTCGCCCAAAATGACACGTTTAACAGAACCGTTCATCTTTGTTTCTCCTTATTGGATCTTAGTTCCGCAATCGGGGCAAAATTTGGTCCCCTCGGGCAACTCAGCTCCGCAGCTCGGACACTTTGGTGAGGCCAACCGGTTCCCGCACTCAAGACAGAACTTGGCACCGGCCGGGTTAAGATGCCCGCACGCCAAACACGCAACGCCCTGCTCGAGCTTCTGTCCGCATTCCGGGCAGAACTTAGCACCCATCGGATTAACGTTTCCGCAACTGGGGCACACGGGACCGTTTTGCATACTTGCGGACGCGGGAGTCGTTCCGACCATGGGGGCAACAGTGCCCAGGGTCTGGTTGGCCAAGTTGGAAAAGCCAGCTCCAAATGCACCGCCCATGCCAACGCCCATGCCGAGTCCCATGCCGGCTCCCATGAGGCCCGATGCGGCACTTCCCTCATTGCCCGCAGCGCTCTGCATTACGTCCATACCGCGCTCCTGCTGATAGTCGTAGCCTTCGCGCGCACGTTTCCTGGCAAGCGCCTCGGACTCGATGTCCATCTGGGCGGCGTTACCCTGCGCCTCGAGAATGCTCCGCTTACGTTGGATCTTCATCTCGTTGATGGCGGCAAGATCGTCTTCGAAGGGTTTGATGCTATTGAACGAGAAGTTATCGAGCGTGAGGCCAAACTCATCGAAATAGTTAACGAGCCTTCCCTGCATCTGAGACGAGAAATCGCTTAGATGTGTCGCGATTTTTAGAACGGAAACCCCTTGGTCAACAATCGCCTTAGCAAGCAAGTCGGGAACATACTCAAGGATTTTTGCCCGCATAAAGGAGGTAAGTTCTTCTCGCGTATAGCGATCTCGCGTGCCCACGACCTTAACAAGGAACTTCCTCGCCTGAATGGGAACCAGACTCGAGTCGTTCTGCTCGATATGCACGCCAAACAAACCGAAGGCGCGAACGTGAACGTTGACGTCTTCCTCAGGGTCTTGAACGATGATGGGCTCGGTCGTGCCCCAGCGTAGCTCGTTCATGTAGTTGGTATTGATAAAGTACACAACGGAATGAAACGCCGAGCTACCGCCGGTAAGCGAATGAGCGGCATTGCGGAACGGGGCGAATCGGCTGTCTCCCGTGTCGAGCTTGATCTTGCACGGACCGACAAACACGCTTACCTGAGAATCGCCGGCACCCGTAGCGTCAGTAGAACTGCCCGCCCCCATATTGTTGGTAAAAACGGCAATCTGCGATTGCGCAACCTGAAGATAGGACCCGTTGGGAAAATCCTCGTAGGGATAGCGGAATGAGACAAGCGAGGCATCTTCGTTGTTGCCAGGCTCCCATTTGATATTGTCGACAGAAAAGGCACCGAGTATTCCGCTGTGCTTTTCTTCCTTTTCGTTATCGCTATGGAACAGAGACATGCTGATTCCTTTCGTTAATCCCAAACCACGCGCTCCGCGTGTCTAATGAATTGCGAAATGCCGAGCCGACAGGCGCATCGAAAGCCCGTGCGTCTCAATCTATCCCCCAACTTAGCTCGGTTAATTATAGCCCTCAAGTCATCGCATTTAGTCACCCGCCGGCGAGCGGTAATAATGTCGCACCTTTGGTCAACTGACGAAGAACCGGGAGGGTTCGAACCCCAGATACCCTTTTGGGGCATACCCGCTTAGCGGGCGAGTGTCTTCGGACTCTCGGTCAGCTCTTCGTAACGGCCGTTTTAGCTGTAACTAAACTCGTCGGATGGAACAAGGGGAAAGGTATAGGAGCCGCGCACGCCGTAATGCCAAAATGCCTCGGCTAAAGTTACTCGCCTCGTGATAGGCCATAATCGACCGGCACGGATACCCTTCAGAGCCGCATTCCGCAGACGCTACGACCTTTCCGTCTTTATAAAACTCGACGTACCAAACGTACGTTGCCGCCCCCTCCCAATAGCTTGGCCTATCAGCGACCTTGTACGTAATAGAGGCGTCATCTGGCACAATCAACTCGCGCTTGGCGTTTGCAATGAACGCATCCATGTCGGCGATCACGCCATCGTCGCCCGCAGCGGCCTCCCCATCGTCGCCGCTATCGGATGCCGCTTCAGATGGTGCTTGAGATGCGCCAGTTCGATCGTCTGCAGTGCCAGAGCCGTCCTTCAAAGAGCTCTCCGAAGGCTCCGCTCCTTTGAATGCCTTCCACATATCGCTGCTTGCAGACGGCTTTTCAATGTCGGCCTCCGGATGCTCCCCGGCAATCTCGTCAAGAATTTTACACGCTTCTTCACGCCCCTGGACCATCGTCTCCTGTGGTTTGCCACCATCCTCGACAGTCCTCACCAAGTAGGCGCCATTCTGTCTATCGAATTCCTTATTTTGAATTTGCACCGCGTCTACGACCTCAGGACCCTTTGCAGTAAGCGAAATATAGAAATCTGCCTGGTTACAATCCTGTCTACAAGTAAATTTAACGATGCCGTCCTTGCAGACAGTAATGACTTGGCTCTCACCCTGAGCAATAAAACCGTCATACCGATTCGTCATATTGCTGGAGCCTTCTACCATCTCTGACGAAGGCATAACCGAAACGGCCTTTCCATCAACAAAGCAGTAGGCACCTACAATCGCCGAAATATCGTTCTGCGCATCGACAGACCCAATAAGCAGCTCGTCAATTCCGTCACCGTTCAAATCATCGAAAGCATAGTAGTAGTTTAAAAAGCCGGGAGCATTCTGGCTGTCATAAACGAATATCTGCCCCAGCCCAGAATCATCGCCGCGCCCCAGAGCCCAGTCGTCGTAGTTGGCAGTACCAGCTCCCTTCTGCTCGCAATAGCTCACAAAGTCCTCGTAACGCGCAACCACGCCCTCGTAGGCCTCGTGCGCTTTCTTGTTAGCTGCCGCGACCTTCTTTTTAGACGACTTATTCTCGACTGCAGCCGGCTGTTCCTGCTGCTGCAGCTGAGGCAGCACAAAGGCCTCGTAAGCTTTGACCAGTGCGTAGGCGACACCAGCGGTAAAGATGATTGCTGCAAGAATGGTGACAAACGTAGGCACGGCAAAACGGCCGATCTGCCGACGCTGCATCATAAAGGCCGCAAAGGACATATGCTCAGAGGGCGCCGGAGAAGCGCTCTCTGCGCGAGATACAGCAGGATCGCTCGTCGCTTTTCTATCAGCAGGCGCCTTTGGTGTACCTGAAGGAAGCGGCTGCTGAGCATTCGCCGGCGCATCATCCACATCCAACGGTTTTCCGCATGCGGAACAGTATCGCGCCCCGTCTTTGATCTTTGCCCCGCAGCTTGCGCAGTACATATATCCCCCCTAGAACTTCAGCATATCGAAACGATAGCCCACAGCCTGCAAACAGAAAAGGCCCAGGACAATTTGCTCGACTGTAAACCTTTTCTTTCACCTTTCAAATTCGCCTGACCCCACGCGGAAGGCATGCGACGGGCTACTTGCTAGGCGCGAGCCATGTGCAGCTTGATTACCTTGAAGATGATGTTGGCAACCGAGACGATAGGCCAAAGTGCCACCATCGTCATCGGGGCTAATTCGGGAACAACCGGAACCGCTCCGTGAATCACGCTGCCCAACCAGTAAAAAAGCATCAGAACAACGACAGGAAGGCCCACGAGAACCACAAGTTCGATTAACATAATCGTGATACCGATAATGCCGCCACCATAGACAAAGGGAAGCCTTACACCGCTGCGGTACAGCGAGATAATCACCTTCCAGGGACCAATCAGAAGCAGCGCCAGCAGAATCATATAGTCGAGCCCCAGCGAGCCCCCTCCCAGCACGTAATTGAAAAAGAGCACATAGAGCAACGAAATCACCGACGCTCGCGTAAGGGACCCGATGGACTCGCGAAGTGAATCTTGCAGGCAAGCAGCGGCCTCTGCATCCTCCGCCGCTTGAAACTGAGCCTCGACAGACTGGCTCTCAATCGGCCGGGCCTCAACGTAAATCGCATCTCCCGCCGTGCTGGCCGCAGCCGCGACCGTAGGCGTTCCGCACACGCCGCAGAACTTGGCGCCGTCGTTAATCTCTGCTCCACACTGTTTGCAATGCATGATCGGGTCCTTTCTCGTTACCCCTTTTCTTGACGATCACAAGATACGATTTGTCGTTTATCCGATATAGAGATTTTGACCGGGTAATTTTCCTAAACGTGCTACGCTATTAAACCTGCAGCTAGAGACAGGGGTAACAATGTTTGAGTTCTCCCAAACACGCACCGTTGAAGGTTCGATTCCGTTTAAGAAAGTCAACCTCATAGAGAACGAACCCAATAGGTCCGTTGGCGAGGCCCAGCTTGTCTTTGAACTCTATATGCCCACCGAGCTGGCCGGCAGCAAAAGCAACGAAGGGCCCGCACACAGCGAGCGCCATGCCGATCTGATCAGGCTGGCATCATGCATCGAACCCACCGCCGTTAAAGAGCAGCCCTTCCGCGCAAGCCTCTTTAACGTACTTGACTACGCCGAACAGACCGGGCCGCTTTTTGGCAAGCACGCAATAGAATCCGTACGCGATTGGGCCAATGCCGCGATGGCAGCACTTATTGCCATGCGCATCCAGGAATACCTCAACGGGAGCTGCACCATCGCAAAGGTCTCCGCATTGGAAAGAATCGAGAAATCAGTGGTAACCTGCGCGGCAAACGGGTCATCCTTCAAGATCTACACCACTATCCTGAGGGCGGGCGGAGATTATACCAACTCATTCAAAAGCCTGCCCATCGTGCGCAAAATCGAATCCGATGCGGGATATTTCTACGCCTTTATGTTTATGATCGACGAGGAAGAATCCCTCGTTGCACTCAACGTGCTCTCTTTTGAACACGAGCTCACCGCCAATGACTTCAGTGTTTTGCAGGCGATGTTCTACATGGACGAAGACTCCAGCTTGGAGATTTCAGCACGACTCAAGGTCAACAATAGCGAGGAGAGCTTCTATGTAATCGACCCTCAAGCAGATATCCAGGAGCGCCGCGAAGAACTTGACGACGATGACCGCGATGCGCTCACCGCTTTGGTGCAGGCGCTCGTGATCTCGCATCTCTCGGGCGCGCACGTGGATGTGTTCCAGGGCAACGAGTCCACAGGGTTCCTTTCCTTTGACAGCTATCTCTCGTGGCTCTGGTTTGATTTTTCGCGCAAGCTGAGCACCGTCAAAATTGGCTATTGCGAGCAGTGTGGACGCGCCTACTCACTTGCCGGACATCGAGGCGTCAAACGGCACTACTGCAGCGATCGATGCAAGACCGATGCCAAAAACGAGCGCACGCGCAAGGAGACGGCAAAGATACGCGAGTTGTTTGGAACGGGCGCCAGCGTACGCGACATCGCCAACGAGATAGAACGTCCCGCGGCCTACGTACGCTCGCAGCTCAATAAATGGACCAAGCTCAAGCACGATCTGGATGAAGACATTGAGTCAAACGGCTTTGACAGCTCCGAGCTACTCAAACGTTGCACCATTGAGAAGCTCGACCTCAACAACCTCCTCAACGCCAAGCGCAAAAAGCAGATTCAGGACTTCGCCAAGCTCAAGCGACTCGTTAAGTAGAAGCCCTGTCATTTCTTCTCCGTCCGACTGGAAAATTGCTCACATACGTGTTAGTACTATATATGTTAGTAACACGCATATGAGCGAGGCATGCCATGTTTGTCGGACGCCAGAGTGAGCTTGAGTCCCTAGAAACCGCTTATCAAAAGGGTTCCTTCCAGTTTGCCGTAGTCTACGGAAGGCGCCGCGTGGGCAAAACAAGCCTGCTTCGCGCTTTTACGCAGGATAAGCCCAGTGTGATCTTCTTTACCGGGCAGCAAACCGTTGCAAGCGAAAACCTTGCGCTGCTCAGCCGCGAGATGCTTGGTAATAGTGCCGCAGGAGCAGCATTCCCTTCCATCCAGGTTGCACTCGAGTCCGTCTTTGAACGCGCCAAAGCGGAGCAAGTCATTCTGGTCATTGACGAGTATCCTTACCTCGCCGAGAGCGACCCGGGCGTGTCGTCGTGTCTGCAAACGCTTATCGACCGACACAAAGACAAGAGCAACCTGTTCTTGGTGCTCTGCGGATCGTCCATGAGTTTTATGGAACACCAGGTGCTTGGACACCAAAGTCCTCTCTATGGGCGCCGCACCATGCAGTTGCGCATCGACCCCTTTGTCGTTTTCGATGTAGCGCAAATGCTTCCCGATGCACCCATCGAGAGAATTATCGAGCTGTATTCCGTTGTCGGCGGCATGCCGCTCTATTTATCGCAGCTTGATAGCACGCGCTCCACGCAATGGAACCTTGAGCACGCTCTGTTGCGCCAAGATGCGTTTCTGTACGCCGAGCCCCAGAACTATCTGTTGCAGGAAGTCCGAAGCCCGGCTATCTACAATGGCGTCATAGCCGCCATCGCTAACGGCTGTGTACGTCCCAAGGAAATCGCCGATGTCACCCGACTCGCAACGCCACAAGTCGCGCGATTACTCGACGCATTGATTGATCTGCGAATCGTTGAACGCGTCACGCCCGTTGCCAAAGCAACAAAACGTCAGGTGGTCTATCGAATCTGCGATAACCTGTTCAGGTTTTGGTATCGATTTGTTCCGCAGTACACGGGAACAATTGAAGAGGGGCTCGGAGCCGCTGTTGCCGCGCGTATCGTCAAGCGCGATTTGTCTACCTTCGTGGGCCCCACATTTGAAGAGGTATGCCGCCAGTGGTTGATACGACAGGTCGTTGAGGGCGAGCTGGATGTACTGCCCAAGGCAATCGGCTCTTGGTGGGGCACTAACCCGGCAACGCGTCACCAAGAAGAGATTGACATTGTATTAGAGGATGCCGATGGCGAGTTCGTCGTTGGCGAGTGCAAATGGAGAAACGAGCCCGTAGATACCGACGTTCTTGAAACGCTCGAGCGGCGCAGTGCGCTGCTGGGCCGGCCGATCAAACAGTATTACTTGTTTAGCAAGGGTGGATTTAGCGAAGCGTGTCAAAATAGAGCGGCTCAAGCAAGCAGCGCGAGGCTTGTTGGACTCGAGCAACTACTATAAGAAAGGGGCTTGGAAACAGTTTTCCAAGCCCCTTTCAGTTTTTATTCGATTCCCACCTTTTTGAGCGTATCTTTGGTGACTTCCGCAACTTGATTGGGATCGACGTGGGATTCCCCCGAAATAGTGCCGTAACCTGAGGTTGAAAAATCAAGGAAATAATATGTCCGGTAATTGTGCCCATAGCCAAATTGCTGATATAGGGCATTATAGTCCGTCTCGGAAATTTCCTTGCCCTCCGACGCACAATAGTATTCGTAGCCATTGCCCTCGCTCGGCGCAACTCCCCAGGACTCGTAGTTGCTTACAAGCGAAAAAGCATCGCTTTTCTTGCCATATGCCGAAGTATTGTCCCCGGCCAAAACCTGCCTTCCAGCAAGCAATGCCGTAATAGCATTGCTCATCTCATATGTTCTTTGGCTTACGAGGATGCTGTCGTCATCCGCTTTAATCAGCGGAAGAAACATCGTTCCTCCGTTGCTGTTATCAAGCCAATTTTGACTGTAAAGCCTCTTGATGCCACCATCAGCTGACGACCAAACCTCTACGGTGTAGGACTTCTGAAGTCCCTCCATATCTCCATTCCAGGCACTCTTTAGTTCGTCATCGCTCATACCGTTCACAACGGTCAAGAGCTCAGGCTGGCCATCCTGATCAAAATCAACGAGGTCGACAAGACAAAGCCCTCGCATCGCATAGACAGAATCAGTCACCTCAGCAATTTGCGGCTCTCCATAGCACGCGAGGTATTCCTGGCACTTTTGCTTGTAAGCGGCATGCGTAGCGGTATTGTCCGCAGCGGTGCCTCCATCCTTCTTGTCGCCTTCGCCTGTCTTTGTATCGGCCTCGTTGGCCTTAGGCACCTCGAGGGAAACCTCTTTTACGGCATCAGCGGATTTAGAGTTATCGACGGCTTTGACGGGAATACTCCACTCGACTTTTGACTTGGAGTCCTTAACGGTGAGGGTATATTTTCCCGGTTTAACATCGGGAAACTGGCTTACCGTGAAGCCCTCGTCACCCTTAACCTCAGCGTTGGTGCTGTAGCCGTTGTCGCCGTTCAGGGTCACCGAGTACTTCTTGAGTTTCTCGCCCTTTGCGTCGGTCGGGGTGATCTTGGATTCTTGGACCACCACGATGGCCTTGTCCTGGCCGTAATGGGCAACGTCGCCGCCGGACTTGCTAAAGAACAGCAGGTAGCAAAAGATGGCAATGACTGCCAGGCCAACGACGACACCAACGATATAGAGCGCCTTGGGCTCCTTTTTCTGTGCGGATGCATTCGCCGCAGGAGCAGGGGCTGGCGCCGCGACGGGTTTGGCGACCGGATTGCTCAGTTTTGGTCGGTCGGCACGCACGGCTGGAATCGAAGGCGTTGCACCGGACGACACGTCGTCTTTAGGCTGGTCGTCTTCTTCGTCCGCTACGGGCTCGCTCTCCACGGGCGACTTTTCCTCCCCCGCCTCGGCACCGGCGAAAGGCTCCTTCTCCGTTTCGTCGCTAGCGAAAATCTCTTCCGCAGCCTCATTGATAACGGAAGGTTCTTCTGCCACTTCGTTGCTGACAGAGTTCAGCACCGCCTTTGCATCTTCGAGTGCATAGCCGCACTCGGTGCAGTATCGCAAATCGCCATCAAGCTCAAATCCACAGTTGGGACAGAACATGTTAGTCCTCCTTATCGACTTTCACCGTTGTACCGTCCTTGACCTCATCGGGGGTTACTTCGGACCCCACTTGAGACCCATCATCCCAAGACGCAACCAAAATCTCGCAATTGCCGTCCGCAAAAGAACCGAGCTCATAGTCTTCGGTGCGATACACCAGTCCCTTGGATGTCACATACAAGCATGTTGAGCCCTTGATTGAATAGTCTGAAGAATTGCTCCGCATGAGCATAGAATTGTAATCAGACGGATACTCTCTGCCCATTTCCGTAAGATACGGCCAAACTGCCGAACTCATAGAACTGGCAAGATCCTCGGTATCAATGCCAAACATGTCCTGAGGGCTGACAGTATCACCCGTATGCAAATCAAAAATAACACCAGTCACATACGTGTCGCCATGCGGACCCCATCCCGTCGAATAGCGCTCGTCACGGATACAAAAATAGTTCTCATCCATGTACGTAACCGTCACGTTTCTCGATATGCAGGGAAATTCGCCGTCGGGGTACAGCTCGGCATCTGATTGCTCATTATCTGATGCTCGATTCGTTCGCTCCGCATCAATTTGAAGGGGCTCGAGAATCGCCTTGTTAATTTTGTCTGCGACGTCGTCTTTGGCGGAGCTCTTAAGTTGCGGATAGGACCATTCCATGTCAGTCCGCTCGCCCTGATTGAGCATAGGGTCGACCGGAGCAGACACCGTCAATGACTTTGCCTCCAACGTATAGACAACTTTTTCGGCCGCCCTCTCGTCCTTCTTGGGTCTTTCGGTCGCTTGCTCCTGTTGCACGGATTGCTGCTGGAGATTGGGCTCGATGACGTTCTTGTAGAGCATGAAAGCAGCGTAAGCGATGCCTGCCGCGGCGATAAATGCGGCGATCATGATAGCAAACTGCGGCACCAGGCGGTTACCGACCTGACAGCGTTGCATAAAGAGGTTGTACATCTGGGAGTGACCGCTACCCGCGGTCTTCGAGACCGGCTCGGGACTCGGTTCTGCCGTGGACTCGACATTCGCGGATCCTATCGCAGAGTCCGTTTCGGTATTTGCAGACTCCAACATGACTTCAGCGGACGAGGACTCTCGCGCCAGCGGCTCGGCGCCGGACCCTTCCTTGGCCGCAGTTTTACCCGAGAGTCCTTCCAAGGGCAGCCCGCATTCGGTACAGTACCGCGCATCGTCACTGATCTTGCTACCGCATTTGGGGCAAAACATGGGCTTTCTTCTCCGATTCCCTTTAGTCTCACTGAGTCGTAAGTTACTCACGTGCTGTACGCTACGTAGTTTAACCATTTCTTAAGCAAGCCAATGGACCGCTTGAACAGACGCATACCCACTCAAGTGACCCTATACCGGCTAGTTATCCTGGCTCATGGCATGAGTGTCAGTGTAAGAATTTTCGCTGAACAGGTCCGCCCCCTCGAAGTCCGAGCCGATGCTCAACTTGAAGCCATTTTTTGCCGAGATGGAGAAATCGCCGCTGATATCCATATCATGCTCGCGGCCAACCGCCCTCATTTTCCGAAGTCCCACCCGTCACGTTATCAGGAGCCCGAAGTCAAAGAGATAGTAAAAGCCGATTGGGGCACATGTGATTCCATATGCCCCAATCGGCTTTATAGTCGTTTACGCCTCAGAGAAACCTAGGTGACCCGTTTACACGCGCTAGCGCGCCGGGTCAACTGCCACCTTGCCGCTCTCCAGCACGTGGACGCGACCGTCGGCGAGCATCTGCACGACCTCGGGGTACAGCACGTGCTCGATCGCGTGGATGTGCTCCTCGAGCGTGCCGACGTCCCAACCCTCCTCAACAGCAAGCGCACGCTGGGCGATGATGGGGCCGTTGTCGTAGATCTCGTTGGCAAAGTGCACGGTCACGCCGGTCACCTTGACGCCGCGAGTAAACGCATCGTCGATCGCATGCGCGCCGGTAAAGCTCGGCAGCAGCGCCGGATGCAGGTTGACCACGCGGTTGGGGAACGCCGCCAGCAGCGGCGTGTGCACCATGCGCATGTAGCCGGCCATGACCACATATTCGCAGCCGCGCTCGAGCAGCTCATGCGCGATGATCTCGTCGGCGGCGATGGGGTCGGCATAGACGTCCTTAGACAGTGTGAGTGTCTGGATGCCCGCACGTTCGGCGCGTTGCAAGCCCTTGGCCGAAGGGCGGCTCGACACCACAAGCTCAATCGAGGCGTTGAGCTTGCCGGCGGCGATCAGGTCGATCAGCGCCTGCAGGTTGGTACCCGAACCGCTGATGAGCACGCCAATCTTAAGCGGCTCAGCCGTATCGGTGCCGGTCGGACGGGTGTAGGGTACAAAGCCCAGGCCCTCGGCAGCAGCCATCTGCTCGTTAGCGCTCATCGGAGTACACGACCTTACCGGAACCCTCGACGCACTCGCCCACGCGGAACGGCTTCTCGCCCAGCGCGACCAGAGCCTCGGTCACCGCGGGCTCGTCCTCGGGAGCGACGATCAGGCACAGGCCAACGCCCATGTTGAAGGTCTTGCACGCCTCGTTGGGCGCAAGCTCGGCCTGGCGCGACACATAGGTGATGACGGGCGGAACGTCCCAGCCCATCTCGGCACCGTTGCGGGTGACCACGGCGTCGACGTCGTCGGCAAGCGCGCGGTTGAGGTTCTCGGTGATGCCGCCGCCGGTGATGTGGGCGATGGCGTGCACCGCAGCGCCGCCACGCAGCAGCTCCAGAATCGGCTTGACGTAAATGCGCGTGGGGGCCAGCAGGGCGTCGGCCAGCGATGCGCCGCCGAGCTCCTCGAGCGGACGGCTCAGCTCCTCGGCCTTAGCGGCGGCCTCGGGCGTGCCCGGCTTGATGCCGTCGACGCCGATGACCTTACGCACGAGCGAGTAGCCGTTGGAGTGCACGCCGGTGGAAGGAAGGCCCAGAATCACGTCGCCGGGGCGGACGTTCGCGGGATCGAGCATCTTGGGACGGTCGACGACACCCACGGTAAAGCCGGCGAGGTCGTAGTCGGCGGGGGCCATGACGCCCGGGTGCTCGGCCATCTCGCCGCCCACGAGCGCGCAGCCCGCGAGCTTGCAGCCGTCGGCCACGCCCTTGATGATCTTTGCCATATGCTCGGCCTCGATGTGGCCAATGGCAACGTAGTCCAAGAAGAACAGCGGCTCGGCGCCCGAAGCCAAAATATCGTTGACGCACATGGCGACCAGGTCCTGGCCCACCGTCTCGTGACGGTCCATGATTTGGGCGAGCACGAGCTTGGTGCCCACGCCGTCGGTACCGCTGATCAGGATCGGGTCTTCCATATCCTTGAGTGCGGCGGCCGAGAACAGGCCACCAAAGCCACCGATGCCGCCGATGACCTCGGGGCGGTTCGTATCCTTGACCATCTGCTTAATCGCGTCGACGGCGCGGCCGCCCTCGGCGGTATCGACGCCGGCGTCCTCATACGTCACATGTTTGCTGTCGCTCATCTGAGCCTTCCTCTCCCACTACCGTGGCGCCGCCCGGGCGTCAAACGGTGCTCGTAGTTGCGTTCATATCGGCGCACACCGCAGCGGTGCGCGCCGTCATATCAACAAAACAGCAGATAAAACCTGCCAAAATAAACCTGTCCCTACATGGCAGGTTTTAGGCCTCGCCGTGCTTCTCTTCCCAGCTACGGTCGTCGTATTTCTCGACCACGGCGTCGTCGTCAAAGTGCAGCGGCTTATCCAGGTTGCGGGGCTTAAAGCCCTCCATAAACTTGTCGCGGCCAAAGCTCTCGGGGATCGCCACGGGGTAGCGGCCGGTAAAGCACGCGTCGCAGTAGCCGCCCTTGGGCATGACCTTCAGCAGGCCCTCGACCGAAAGGAAGGCCAGCGAATCGGCGCCGATATACTCACAAATCTCGTCGACCGTCTTGTTGGCGCTGATGAGCTGCGACTGCACGTCGGTATCGATACCGTAGAAGCACGGCCAGATGACCTCGGGCGAGTTGATGCGGATATGAATCTCCTTGGCGCCGGCGTTGCGCAGCATCTTGACGAGCTGCACCATGGTGGTACCGCGGACGATGGAGTCGTCGATGACGACTAGGCGCTTGCCTTCGATGTTGTCGCGCAGCGGGTTGAGCTTCATACGCACGCCCATGGCACGCAGCTCCTGCGTAGGCTCGATAAACGTACGGCCCACATAGCGATTCTTGATGAGGCCCTCGCCAAAGGGAATGCCGCTCTCGTGCGAATAGCCCTCCGCGGGCGGCAGGCCGGAGTCGGGCACGCCGATGACCAGGTCGGCCTCGACGGGCTCCTCATGTGCCAGCTGACGACCCATGTCATAGCGGCAGGCGTAGACGCTCTTGCCGTTCATGATGGAGTCGGGGCGAGCGAAGTAGACCTGCTCAAAGATGCAGTTAGCAGGCTCTTCGGCGGCAGGCACGCCTTGCTCGGACACAAGGCCCTCGGCGCTGATGCGCAAAATCTCACCGGGACGGACGTCGCGGACGTACTCGGCGCCCACAATATCGAGTGCGCAAGTCTCGGAGGCGACGACCCAGCCGCCGGCGCGGGTGACATGGGTGGTGGCGTCGACCGTCGCGGCGCC
>URYA01000003.1 GCA_900551975.1 uncultured Collinsella sp.
GGGAGCGGGAGCAAAACATCCCCTGCGACCTGAAAGACCCCGCATGGTTTGACAAAATCGATGCCTCCGGCGGGGCGGTGTTCTTTGCCTCCGGGGTGTTCTATTACTTTCTAACCCAGGAGGTCCGGGAACTGGTGCGGGGAATGGCGGACGCTTTTCCCGAAGGTGTGCTGGTCTTTGATGCTGCCAATCGGACGGCAGTAAAGATGATCGCAAAAACATGGCTTAAGACTGCAAAAATCAAGGATGTGGGGGCATATTTTGCGGTTTCGGATGCCGCCAAGGAAATCGGCACGTGGGACAGCCGTCTGCAGGTCACAAGTCGCGGCTATATGCTGGGCTACAACGATTTGAGAGACCCTTCTGTCAGCGGCTTTTTCCGGTTTCTCGCAAGGGTCGGTGACAACGGGATGAAAATGCAAATCGTGAAAATAAGATTTTGAGAGACAAAAATGCAAAAGACGAGCACGTCTTGCCGCTCAATTGGCAAGAAGCGCTCGTCTTTTCTTAACGCGTTGTATAGCGGAGAGAGCGCAAGTTAAGCGAGCGCCCTTCTTGCCAGCTCGGCCGCGCCGAGGATTCCTTGGTCGCCGCCGCAGCCCGGGGCGCAGATGTAGCTCTCCATGTCCTTAAGCTCGGCGGTCTGGATGTAGCCACCCAGATATTCGAGGGTCTTCTTGCGGACGATGCCGTAGAGCTGCTCCTGGCGCATCACGCCGCCGCCGAGGACGATGCGGCGAGGCGAGTACATGAGCACGAGGTTCGCGCACATCTGCCCCAGATAATCCCCCTCGAGCGCCCACACCTCATCGTTGTCCGCGAGCTCGGCCGCGGGCTTTCCCCAGCGCGCGGCAATGGCGGGGCCGGAGGCGAGGCCCTCGAGACAGCTCGCGTGGCTCGGGCAGACGCAGCGTCCCTCCTCGGTGGGACGGGTCCTTACCAGCATGTGGCCGGCCTCGGGGTGCAGCATGCCGTGAAGGAGCCTGCCCGCGCACATGACGCCCGCGCCCACGCCGGTGCCGATGGTCACGTAGACGGCGTCCTCGAGCCCCTTGCAGCAGCCGAAGACCACTTCGCCGAGGCAGGCAACGTTCACGTCCGTGTCGTAGGCCACCGGAATCCCGAGGGCGTCGGCGAACGCGGCGCGAAGACCATGGCCTCGCCACGCGAGCTTGGGCGTCTGGAGGATGGAGCCGTAGCGCTCATCGTTGGGGTCGACGCAGGTCGGGCCGAAGGCGCCGATGCCCAACGCGTCCACATCGCGGGCGGTGAACCACTCGATCATCTGCGGGACGGTCTCGGCGGGCGTAAGCGTCGGGGTCTCCATACGGTCGAGGACCTCGCCGTCGCCGGACACCACGGCACAGACCATCTTGGTCCCGCCGGCCTCGAGGGCGCCGAGCCTCATTTGCTTTTCGCTCATGTGATCCTCCTTACAAAGGGACGCCCGCAGTCATGGTCAACCGCGGGCGCCCATAACGTTGGCTTGTTTCGAGGCGACCCTACCTGGGCACGCGGTCCTGCCTTGCGGCAAACGGGGCGAGCACGGCGTGCGGCTCGCTTTGGTACCAGTAGGCGACGGTGGAGATGTCGTCCTCGCGCTCGTAGAGCTTGATGTCGTCGTTGCCGAGGTCCTGGAACGTCACGCGCAGGTCCTCCTTGAACGAGATCGGGTCGGGAAGGTGCCACCTGTAGAGGCCGTGCCTGGGCAGCGCGTCGTCGTTGGTCGCGAGCATCGGGTTCGGGTTCGACTTGCCCGCGCTGAAGCGGTCGCGCGTGGCGTCGCGCGTCGAGCGGTACGGGTAGCCGGCGAACAGCGTGTTGAAGCACTGCGCCTCGGGCAGCGCGTGGGGCGGCCTGTCGAGGAAGGCCCAGGCACCGCCGAAGTAGTCCTCGGCTCCCGTCGAGGTGACCGTGGGGAACTCCTCGTCGCCGTCGAGGAAGAACTTCATCTCGCCCTCGCCCCACCAATAGCGCTCCAGGGCGCACAGGGCCATGTAGGTGCCGACGTAGTAGCCCTTACCGCGCACGCCGTCGAGCACGGTGTAGTCGACGCCCCTGCGGGTGCTGCGCTCGCGGTTAAAACGAGCGTGGAAGTACATGGCGTCGTCCGGCACGTCGGTGAGCGCGTAGTTGAACGTGTAGAAGATGTACTTAATGAACCCGGGGTGCTCGCTCGTAAGCGTGACCTTGGCGTGCTTCCTGAAAGGCATCTCGAAGTAACAGTTCATGCCGCCCGTCGGGTTCACGCAGATGGGCATCGAGTTGACGATGGCGCGCTCACCGAAGCCGTTGCAGAAGAAGTCGCCGACAGGGCACTCGACCGAGGGGGTCTCCTCGTCGTCCCAGTAGAAGCGCAGCACGAGGTCGCGCATGACGAAGCTGCCGGCGGCGGTCTTGTCGGGAACGGTCATCCAGATGTGGCGGATGATGCCGGGGCCCTCGATGTCCGCGAGCGTGATGGTCTCGCCGGACTCAAGGGGCACGCAGCACGAGCCCTTGCGGCCGACGCCGAGGTGGCTGGCCGACATGGCGGCGCGGCCCTTCTCGCCCGTGATGTTCTCGGGGGTGATGGCGCGGCTTTCCTCACCGCCGTGCATCCACACGTCCTTAAGGAACTCTCTCATCGTCGACCTCCTCTATTCGTCGTCTTCGCACTCGGCGGAACTGGCACCGTTCACGTAGACGATCTGCTGGCGCGCCTCGTCGACGAGGGCGTCGAAGTCGAGTTTCTCGTCGGGGCGCGCGAGCGCGACCGTCATGGCGAGCGGGAGGTTGACGCCCGCGATCACGTGGATCCGGTCGGAAGCGAAGCGGGAGAAGCGCTGGTTCACGCTGCCGCCGAGCGCGTCGGTGAGGACGACGACCTCGTCAGTGCCCGAAAGAGCCGCCTCGACCGCCGCATCGAGCCCCTCGCCGTTGTCGTTCACGTAGGCACACACGGCGTTGACGGCGTCGCTCTTACCCGTAAGGAACTCGAGGGTGTCCTTGAAGCCCTGGGCGAGAAGGGAATGGCTCGCCACAACTATCTTTCTCATTGATTCACCAATCTCTTGGGTCGAAGCTAGGCGAGGATGCCGGCGGCGGAGGCGACCATCGCGAGGACGATCACCACGAGGATGAGGGCCGTCATGCTCGCGTTCTTCTTGGTAAGAAGGTAATACGCGCTTCCCGTGATGGCGGCGGGGATCATGGCAGGCAGGATCTTGTCGAGCAGCGGCTGAATCTCCATCGAGACGTCGCCGAAGCTGAAGCTAATCGGGCAGGTGACGCCGATGACCGAGGCGATGAGGCAGCCGACCACGGTGAGGCCGAGCACGGAGGCGGCGGCAGTGAGGTTGGGAAGCTTCTCGCTGAAGTCGGTGACGAGCTTCACACCCTGCTTGTAGCCGAACTCGAGGGCGTGCATGCGGACCCAGAAGATGGCCAGGATGAGCGCGAACCAGATGCCGGCTCCCACGGGGTTGCCCTCGATGGCCATATAGGCGGAGCCCATGATGGTCGGGATCATGGTCATGAGCAGGGAGTCGCCGACGCCGGCGAGCGGTCCCATGGTGCCGATCTTCAGGTCTTGGACGGCGTCCGCCGCCGCGAGGCCGTCACGCTCCTCCATGGCCACGCAGGCGCCGAGGATGATGGCGGCGAGCCAAGGCTGGGTGTTGTAGTAGCGGAAGTGGTTGTTGAGCGCTTGCTTATAGTCCTCGTCGTTCGTGTAGATCTTCCTCAGGATCGGCGAGAGGGCGTAGGCGACCGAGGCGCCCTGCTGGGTCTGGTAGTTGAAGGTGCACACGCTCATGAGCCAGCGCCAGTTCGCGTTGCGCAGGTCCTTCTTGGTGACCTTATAGCCGGAGGGCTTGCCCTCGACGGCGGTGATGTTCTCGTTTTCCATGGTTACTCATCCTCTCCGATGAAGGCGTCTGCGGAAGCGTGGGCGGCGAGCTCGGTGTCCCTCTCGGCACGCTGGTAGAACGCGATCGCGAGGGCAACGCCGACGATGGCGGCGCCGATGATGGGCACGTTCAGGAAGGCCGAGAGGAAGAAGCCGGCGAGCAGGTACTGGAAGTACTTGCCGGTGGGCATGTAGCGGAGCAGCATGGCGATACCGATGGCCGGGAGCATCTTGCCGGCGAGGGTGAGGCCGGAGAGGAACCACTGGGGCATAACCTCGAGGAGCCAGTTGACGGCGGGCTGGCCGAGGGTCACGGAGACAAAGACGGGCAGGGCGGCGCACAGACCGAAGAGCGCGGGGCAGACCCACAGGATGGCGTTCATCTGATTGAACTTACCCTCGTTGCAGAACTTCTGGGACTTCTCGACGACGAAGCCGTTGAGGATCTTGACGATGACGTCGAGCTGGATGCCGAGCATGCCGACCGGCAGGCCGATGGCGAGGCCCGTGTCCGTGCCCAGGGTCACGCCGTAGGCTGTGGCGATGATGGCCATCGTGCCGTAGTCGGGAATCGACGAGCCGCCGAAGCCCGCGACGCCGAGCTGCATGAGCTGGATGGTGCCGCCGATGACGAGGCCGGTCTGCCAGTCGCCCATGACGACGCCGGTGATAAGGCCCCAGAAGACGGCATAGTTGACGAAGATCATCGGGATGCCGTAGTAGTCCACGTGCTTGATGAAGGCAAGCAGGGTCAAAAGGACGACCTGCAGAATAGTGAAGTTGACCATGATCCCTCCTTAGATGAGGTCGGCGACGGAGACGGGCTTGTCGGCGGGCACGAACTGTGCCGTCACCTTGACGCCGCGGGCGATGAGCGCCTTGTAGCTCTGGACGTTCTCGGCGGAGGCATAGGCGCGCTGGGTGAGCTGGACGCCGTCCTCCTTGACAAGAGAGCCGCCGACGATCAGCGACGGGAACTCGACGCCCGACTCGGCCAGGTGAAGGATCGTCTCGGGCTCCTTAGCGATGACAAAGACCTTCTCGCGGTCGTACTTGCCCGCCGCGAAGTTCTTGAGCGCGGTCTCCTCAGAGATGATCGAGACGGCCATGCCCGCGGGGCGCGCCATCCTCATGGTGGACTTCAGGACCTCATCGCCGGCGACCTTGTCATCGACGACCATGACGCGGGTTGCGCCCGACACCGGGGCCCACTGCGTCACGATGATGCCGTGAAGCAGGCGATTGTCGATTCGTGCCATAACAACACTCATGTTTGCTCCTATCAAATCAAGTCTTACGTTCGGTACTGCCTTGGCGCTATCCGGATTCGCGCCGGGCAAGGGGTTATCGGATTATTGAAGACGCGCGGTCAGCTCGTGACGGCGCGGGGGTCACTCGTCGAACAGGAGGCTCGAGGAGCCGAGACGCTCCTCTCGCGCCGGGGCGGCGCTCACGCTGATGTAGTCGAAGACGTAGGCGATCTCGCTTACAGGAACCTCCACGCGATAGCGCGTCGAGATGCTCGAGAAACTCTGCCTGAAGGACTCGATGAAGTCGGTGTGCTCTTCCTCGAAGCGATCCTGGCCGACGTAGGTCTCGATGGGGTTGCGGGTGACGAGGCGCTCAACGAGGCAACAGAGGTGAACGTACAGCCCGATGATGGCGTTGCTGCCGATCTTCTCGCCCGTTCTGCGCTGAAGCTCGTGCACGGCGCTCTCGATCTCGTGGAATAGCCGCTCCGGGTCGAGGATGGTGATGGAGCGGATAACGTTCTGCAGCGTCATGTTCGAAAGCAGCTTCTCGTGGAAAGAAGAGAGCTCGGAAGCGTCAAGCCACCTGCCGAACACGGCATCGACCTTCGAGGCGGACGCCGTCGACATAATGTCTTCGAGGGCGACGAAGGGAACGGAGGCAATCCCGGGGTCTCCCGTGCCGATGACGGCGCAGACGCGGTGCTCGGAGAAAACGGCGTCGTTCGACCCGTTCGTGACGAGCTGCTTGAAGGGCCTCGTGAGCAGGCGTGCGCCTATGGTGCGCGGGAGGCTCTGCGAGACGAGCTGGCGTATCCTCTCCGCGGCGTCGACCCCGGACTCGGAGCAGAAGACGATGGCGTCCTCACGGTTGACGCGCTCGATCACCTTGCAGTGCGTCACGCACACGGCGGTCGCATCGCCAAGAACCTCGGCGATGGACTTGCCGCCGAGCAGCCCGGACCCGATCTCGAGCGCGAGCCCGGTGGAGACGTTGTTCACCACCCCGATGGTGGAGTCGGTAACGTTCTCGAGGGCCTTATAGGCCTCCTCCAAAGAGCCCATGTCAACAAGAAACACGACCCCGGTGCAGTAGGAATGGCGGTCGACGAGGCGCTGGAGCGGACCGACGATGTCCTTCAGCTGCTGGTCGTAGGGCATGTCGACCGCCTCGTACACATGCATGCCGAGCATACGGTTCGCCGCGTCGGCGATGCTCGTCGCCGTCGAGTAGCCGTGGGACAAGATGACGCAGAGCGTCCGAAGGGCCTTCGCGTCGCGAGACTCCGATGCGACGCACAGCGTCAGAAGCGTCTTCGTGAAGTGATCGAGCGAGATTCCCAGCGCCCCTTCCACGTCTGCGGCGACCTGATCGGAGACGCTCGAGGCAAACGGTAATTCGGAGGTCACGGCACCGAGGAGATGGGAGATTTGCTCCGCACAGGCAGACTTTCGCTTAGCCAGGCCGATGCCCGGCCACAACTGCAGGCAAATCTCCTGGGCCAGCAGAAAAGCGACCTTCCTCGAAAGCTCGATGCCATAAGAAGAGCCTGCGTCGGCAAGGACCGCGCCCACGATGCGCTCGAAGGCGCGCGACCTCGATGAGGCGACGCCGCGGCCGAAGATCAAGTGATCCTCAACGCCGCGCACAGCGGAGACAGCTTGCGAGACGAGCTCGGAGACAGAGAGCTCCCCGGCGCAGAATCGCTCATCGAGAGAGCACAGGGCATCGAGCGCCTGCTCGACCGGCCCTGTGCTCTCGGCGGCATCCAGGGACGCGTCGATCAGAGCGCCATCGTCGGGCTGTTGATCGATCTGCGCGGAGGAGAGGAGCCCGCTGGGAAGAAGATACGGGCGAACGACGACGTAGTCGCCCTCGCGATTGAGGAACGCTTTGGCGCAGCAGTTCGTCACGCAGGCGCGCAAGCCGGCGATGTTATCGGAAAAGTCCGCGTTCACGAGGCAACGGTATGCGCCGCGGCTGATCTTCACATCAGAACCGATTCGGCACCCCTCGCTGCGCAGGAAGCTCAAGATGAGATCCTCGCGCTCCTCGGGGGTCCGCTCCTTGAGTGAGGGGACGCGGGCACAGATGGGCATTTTGCTGTAGGCCGAGGAAACCTTCAGGTCATCGGCGGAAAGCGTCGTCGAAAGAACGAGGCGAGCGCGCGGCGCATCCTGGGAGGCATCGAGCCCGAGGGCCGTCGCAAGGCAGTGCTCCATCGCAGAGGGAGAGAGTGCCTCGATGCCGTTCACAAAAACCACACCCCCGCGCGATTTCGCGATCGACTCGTCAAGAAGCCCGTTGAACGAGGCGGCGTCCGGGACCCCGGCGCAGTCGATGCGCACATAGGAGGAGTCGCGGGACAGCAAGCCCTGGTTCTTGCCGTACTCGTACACAAGGCGAGAAAGGAAAGACTTACCGACACCCACGCCGCCGCTCAAGAGGATGGGTAGGCCAAACGGAGGGTACTGAACCGCAGCCTTGCACTGCTCGACAACGGAGCTGAGGCTCAGGTCAAAGCCCACGGCACGCGCGAAGTCACGGTGATCGGCGATTCCCGTCGCCTGGATGAGGTCGGCGAGCGAGGCGTACTCGCTTGCAGAGAGCTTTACCTGAAAACGCTTCTGGAACGCGCGGCGATGAAAATAACGGACAGGCCTGCCCGCCACCTTAACCACAAGGCCGGCGCGAACAAGGTCGTTGAGGTACTGGCTCGCCAGGCTCCTGGAGATGATGAGCGTCTCGGCGATGTCGGAGGTGGACAGACGGGCAAGGTCGTCGAGCGAGACGGCAGAGGTGAGGGCCTCGAGATGCTCGAGAATCCTGTCCCTCATGTCGACGGGCTTCTTTGCCAAGCTGTCCTGTGCGGTCTTGTCCATGACTTCTTACCTCCTTGTACAAGGAGTATAAGGGGAACACAGAGAACGGAAGGGGGCGCGTGGGGGAATCAACAGCCCCGAGGAGAAGTTCACCACTTGAGGGGCAGAAAACAACGGCCATTGAACATTCAGGGCCGACGCTCAACACTTCGGCTCGACACTTCGCTTTGGAAAGGGCCCTGCGCGATGGTGCAGCCCTCCATCTCGCAGCACAGGTCGCTGAAGGTCGCGAGGATGCGCTCCTTCTGTTCCGCGGGCGAGACGACTCGGTGGGCAAGGTCCTCTCAAAAGGGGTCGTCCGACGTCGCAAGACCTCGATGACCGACTACCGCCTCGAGCAAGTGGCGGATTACCTCTACACTATCGAACTTGCCTTGGTCAAGTACGAGGCCAAGGAGAACGGTGGGACGTACAACAAGCTCTTCGGAGGTATAGGCTCTTTCAAGAGGAACTGGCTCAAGCAAGCCCGCAGCAAGCGGATATAGCTGGTCTCGCGGTTTCGCAAGGAACGGTCAGTTCTCCTCTGGCGAGGAATCCCGGACGACGTGCTTCGAGCAGCGGAAGCTGAAGCGCAAGCAGAAGCAGCGCGGGCATTGATCGGTGCCGACATGGGCCCAGACGTGAACAGTGCTACGTCCCCTGTTCACGGGGCGCGAAACCGCAAAGGTTGCACAGAGGTTGCAAAATAAGAAGCCCCCGACCTGTTTTCGCAGGTCAGAGGCTTGAAATCAACGAATATCGTTTACTCCCACTCGGTGGTTATAGTTTTGCCGTCTCGTCACTCCAGTTGCACCCAGTTTTCGGCGGCATCTCGAAGTGAGTGCCGCTGAATGACGCGACGTCGCGTTTCATCGGCTTCGGGGACAAAAGCTGGGACAACTTCAAAAACCATTTTCAAACTCAGAGTATTGAGTTTTTATTTTTGTCCCAAGGGGCACGGAGAGCCGCCTTTGGAGGCTCGATATCGCCGAAAAACGCCCGTTTTGAAACTCAACCGCCTTTGAGCCTGCAAACCACCAGCTTCAACAGTAAGTGAGTCGACGCGGGTGGCTTACGAGCCGTTCACAAAACCGCAGGCCACAGGCCTTTGTCAACGATAAGCAAAGTGAATAGTCTCAGGTGGCTTGCCCATGAGTTGGCGTAAGCCTGTTTAGCAAAAGGCTAATCGGACACGACAGGCCGCCCGCATGGCGACGGCGTTTCCCGTGCGGGCACAAACAGCCCTGCGTGCCCTGTCGCGCGATATCCCAATGCGACGTTCAGAACCCTACCCGCCAAGCAGCCACCTCGCGAAATTCAGCACGAGCACGCCCTCCCGGGTATGGGGCTCATGCCTCGTGCGAGTGATGAGAATCTTCGGGAATGCATCCCCGATGGATAGAATCGGCGCAATCTCCCTCTCGAGCGTCGAATCGGCGCCGATATCGTCGCTCACATACACTTTCCTTCCCGGTTTCGAAACTTGGAAGGCAGTATGCGCAAGGATGCGTCGAGGTGCGATCCCAGTCGTACCATGCCAGCAGAGATGTCGAGGCACATTCGTTCATGCTGCAATGCGGGCATCGGAGATGAAAAACAGCCCGTCGGGTAGTCATGGGCGTGCGGGAGCCCGCATCAGTAACCTGCCTCCTCGGTTGTCCCTTCTTTGCATGGTCGTCTACATAAAGGAGGAACCAGCCATGCAGATCAGCATGCTTGCCCTTCTTGGGTCACGGACCGGGGAGGCGAGGGCCTCCGTCGGGACCGCCCCGAGCAACCGGCATATCCAAGGAATGACAAGGCTCGATTGCTGTGCTGGTCAGGATGCCGAAGCGGGCCGTCCGCCAATCGGAATGCGGGTCAGGATGCTGCAACGTGATTCCAGCTGCAGGATACGGCTCCTTTGCGGTTGCCGCAAAACCTGCTGGCAACATTCTTACTATCCGAATGATGTACGCATCCCTTGGGATCGTTTCGCCTGACCAGGGCCATCTTCAGCGCCTCATCGGCCAGCTCGGCAGGCGCCTCTTCCACGCGTAATAGCCCTGGCGGGTCACCTATGCAACCAAAGATACAAAAGGAATCGAATGGCCAGAGAGGATTGCCCTTTCCGATGGTCGATTCTTGACAGGCAAACTCAAGCCTCGTTAATATTACATGGTTTGCCAGACCGAATTAACAAAGGAGGGGTGTCGTGGTTGGTCTTTTCCGCACGTGGATGAGCGCCTAGAAAGCGGCGCTGTTGTGGCGTCGCGCTGTTTTTCTGCACGCCATTTCACGATTGGACATAACCATGATATTTGAAACCTCTCGGGGCAGGTCTGCTCTGCTGTGCCATTCATGGCAATTCAAGCTTTGTTTCGTATGGGGCGGGGAGCTCGTTTCGACATTGACGAGTTCGATTCTCCAGATGGGTCTTATTTGGCATCTCGCCCTCACGACAGGGTCGTCTTCTCTCCTCTCCTTAGCATCGCTGGCAGGCTTTCTGCCGATTGCTTTGTTCGGAATCCTTGCGGGCGCCGTTGTCGACAGACTGCCTTTGAAACGTGTCCTCATCGGCGCCGACCTCTTCATTGCCGCGGTGGGTGCCGCCTTGGCGATTGCCTCGTTGGCCGGCAGCTTACCTGCATGGCTAATTCTCATCGCCTTGTTTCTCCGTGCAGTTGGTACTTCGTTCTACACGCCAGCCTCCCAATCTCTCACGCCCCATCTCGCCCCACCGGAGCATCTCGTTCGCCTATCGGGGGTGACTCAGGCGATTCAGTCCGGCGGATACATTCTTGGCGCCGCGCTTGCAGCAGTGATTTATCCCGTGGCGGGCATTACCGCCATGATTGTCCTCGACGTGCTGGGAGCGCTTTTCGCTTCTTTAGCCGTCCTCGCCGCACAGATAGACGCAGGGGGCCTCGACGAAGCCGACCGCAGCTTGTCCTTTTCCAATAAGGTTCGAGAGCTCTTCTCTGAGATTTCGGACGGCTACAAGCTGATTAGGGGGTACAGGGGGCTGTTCGCCCTTCTTTGGTGCGGGTTCGTCTTCGCTTTCGCGTTCTCTCCGCTCGCGGCATTGTTCCCAATAATGACCTTGGGGCATTTTGGCGGTAGCACGGGGGATGCCGCTTTGGTGGAAATCCTTTTTTCTGCAGGCATGCTGGCTGGGTCCGGTATCTTGGCGGTTACGGGAGGGTTCCGCAATAGGTCGTTCACCATGGTCGCCGCGATTGCCGGCTTCGGCATTGCCGCAATCGTATCCGGATCGCTCGGCCCGTCATTGTTCGCTGCTTTCCTGCCGGTGAGCTTTCTTATGGGCGCATGCTCCCCGTTGTACGCGGGAACCCAGACTGCCCTTATGCAGGAGCAGATACCTCCTGAGTACCTAGGCCGCGTTTTCGGCCTCTACGGAACCATCATGGCTTGGGCCATGCCCATGGGCCTCGCGGCCCCCTCCGTTTTTGCGGATCTGCTTGGAGCTCCGTTATGGTTCGTCGGCTCTGGAGCGACCATGGTACTGCTTGCGATGGCTATGCTGCTTGCTCCGAGCGTCCGAAACGTGGGGAAAAGAGATACCGGGCGGATTCAATAGCCCAAGTATTCGAAAAAAAGAGGCGGCAGCCATCGGTTCACGCGTCAGCCTTCAAGCCCTTGCGACGACGAGGTATTGCGCCGACATCCCACATCGCGCTCCTTATTCGTCGCCAACTATCATTTTCGGATTTGCCGGCTTGCGCAAGGTCAAAACGCTCGCGCCGGCAATTGGGCAAAGGCGAAAAATCGACGTGAGCAATCTTTTTTGGCATGGCTGCGCTTCCAGTAAAAGGCTAATACACAAAAGGCGGTTCAACCTATGGAACTCATAGTCAAAGCTAAAGACATCTTTTTGGAATATGCCGGCCGCGATATCCTGGATATCGAAGAGTTGGAAATCTACTCCTACGATCGCATCGGCTTGGTGGGAGACAATGGCGCAGGCAAAACCAGCCTGCTTAAAATTCTGAGCGGCAATCTTACCATTGCGGACGCCGACGTCAGGCGCTTCGGCAGCATTGCCCTCATCGGCCAACTCGATGAACTCGACCTTGATGCGGCTCAGGACAGTGGTGAGATGCTCTCCCGTCTCAACGTCGCCGGAGTGGCGCAGGAGACGATGAGCGGCGGGGAGGAAACACGCGCCAAGATTGCCTCTGCACTCTCCCAGCATGCAAGCGCGATCTTCGCCGACGAGCCTACGAGCCACCTCGACCAAGACGGCATCCGCCTTCTCGTCGGACAACTCAAGGCATTTGATGGGGCTCTGCTCATCGTGAGCCATGACCGTCATTTTCTCGACCAGGTGGTAGACAAGATCTGGGAGCTCAAAGACGGCGGTATTTCCGAATTCTGGGGTGACTACTCCGACTATCTGCGACAGAAAGAAGAAGAGCGCAAAGCTCAGGCGACTCGATACGAAGAGGCGATGCGCGAGCGCGATCGCCTCGAAGCCGCCATCGAAAAACAACGGAAAAAAGCACGGCAGGTCGACGCCAAGCGGAAGGCTGCGAAAAAAAGCAACGAGTATGCAGGTCGATTGGGGCATCAGAAAGCAACCGGCACCAAACAGAAGAGGATGTACCAGGCGGCTAAGGACATGGAGAAGCGCCTCGAAGCACTCGAAGGGATTGAGGCCCCAGATAGCATTCGCGCCGTGCGGTTCCGCCAGAGCAAGGCCCTGGAACTGCATAGTAAATTTCCCATCTCGGCAGACGATTTCAGCTTGAGCTTCGGCAACTGCATGCTCTATGACCACGCGAATTTCGAGATACCGCTCGGTGCCAAAGTGGCCATCACCGGTGGCAACGGTACAGGAAAGACCAGCCTGCTGAAGGCAATCGCTCGACGCGCCGACGGTATCAACATCTCTCCCAAGGCAGAGATCGGTTACTTCGAGCAAACAGGCTACAAGTTCGACGCCCGTCAGTCTGCGATCTCGTTCATGCAGGATGGTTGCGAGTACAGCATGACCGAAATTCGAGGCATCCTCGCCTCTATGGGAATCGGACCGCGCGACCTGACAAAGGACGTTGGCGTTCTCTCGGGAGGCGAAGTCATCAAGCTGCTACTCGCGAAGATGCTGCTGGGCAGATACAACATCTTGCTCATGGACGAGCCTGGAAATTACCTGGACATCAAGAGCGCCGAAGCCCTCGAGCAGATGATGAGCGCCTATGCCGGAACGATAGTGTTCGTCTCCCACGATAAGAGGCTGGTCGAGAACGTCGCAGACATTGTCTACGAAATAAAGGACACCAAGCTAGTCAAAATCTTTCAGCGCGAATAGCCCTAAATGAGCAAGAAATAATCCCCGAACGGAGACAAGGGAGTAAAACGGCAAAGAAAGAGCCTCCGTCCCAACACAGGGAACGGAGGCTCTTTAATCGCTTTTACTCATCTCCGTCGCTGGTGGCTTTGTCATGACTCTCGTACGAAACGAAACTCAGCGGCATAGTGCGGCACTCAAAATCGCAGGTCAGAACCCTGTCGTCCTACTCCCACTCGATGGTCGCCGGCGGCTTGGACGTGATGTCGTAGCAGACGCGGTTGGCGCCAGGAACCTCGGCAACGATGCGGCCGGAGATGCGGGCCAGCACGTCGTAGGGCAGCTTGGCCCAGTCGGCGGTCATGGCATCGCTGGACTCGACGGCACGCAGGATGATTGGGCGCTGATAAGTGCGCTCGTCGCCCATAACGCCGACGGACTTAATGTCGGGCAGGACCGCGAAATACTGCCAGCAGCTGTGCTCGGAGTTGCGCTCGCCGGTCTGCTCAAACAGACGCTGGTTGTAGGCGTCGAGCTCCTCGCGCACGATGGCATCGGCGTTCTTGAGGATCTCGAGCTTCTCCTTATCGACCGCGCCGATGATACGGATGGCAAGACCCGGGCCCGGGAAGGGCTGACGGAACACGATGTGACCCGGCAGGCCCAGCGCCAGACCAAGCGCGCGGACCTCGTCCTTAAAGAAGTGGTCGAGCGGCTCAATGAGGTCGAAGTGTACGCCATCGGGGAACGGGATCAGGTTGTGATGGCTCTTGATGGTGGCCGTCTTGCCGCCCGTCTTGCGAGCGCCGGACTCGATGATGTCGGGGTAGATGGTGCCCTGAGCCAGGTACTTGACCGGCTTGCCATCGGTCTCGAGCTGCTGCGCCACGGCGAAGAACTCTTTCCAGAACTGCGTACCGATGATGCGGCGCTTCTCCTCGGGCTCGGTCACGCCGGCCAGAAGCTCGGCATAACGGTCCTCGGCGTGGACGTGGATAAAGTCGACGTCAAACTGCTTGGTGAAGACCTCCTCCACCTGCTCGGGCTCGCCCTTGCGCAGTAGGCCGTGGTTGATGAACACGCAGGTCATCTGCTTGCCCACGGCGCGAGCGCCCAGCGCAGCCACGACGGAGGAGTCGACGCCGCCGGACAGGGCCAGAATCACGCGGTCGTCGCCGACCTTCTCGCGGAACTCGGCCGTCATGGTCTCGACCAGGTTGTCCATGCTCCAGTTGGGCTCCAGGCCGCAAATCTCAAACAGGAAATTGCTCAGCAGCTGCTGACCGTACTCGGAGTGCTTGACCTCGGGGTGGAACTGCGTGGTGAAAATCTTGCGCTCGACGCACTCCATGGCAGCAACCGGGCACACGTCGGTACTGGCGGTAACGGTAAAGCCCTCGGGCACCTCGGAAACGGCGTCGCGGTGGCTCATCCACACGGTCTGCTCCATGGGCGTAGAGTTAAAGAGCTTGGCACCAGCCGTGCGCGTGATGGTGGCGCGGCCATACTCGCCCACCTCAGAGTGGCCGACCTTGCCGCCGAGCGTCACGGCCGTGATCTGATGACCGTAGCAAAAGCCCAGGACGGGAAGGCCCAGGTCAAAGATGGCAGGATCGATGGACGGAGCGTCCTCGGCATACACAGAAGCCGGGCCGCCGGAAAGGATGAGCGCAGAGGCGTTCATCTCGCGAATCTCGTCGGCCGAGATGTCACAGGGGACAATCTCGGAATACACGTTGAGGTCGCGGACGCGACGGGCAATGAGCTGACCGTACTGCGCACCAAAGTCGAGTACGAGGACCTTTGCGGAAGCCTTTTGATCCATGGTTCCCCCTCTTGTTGGCGGGGGAGCCGGTGCCCACCCGCGCGAATAAACGAGAATAACTTTCATAGTGTACACGTTATATGGGGTTTCTCGTCCCTCGCAGCCATCAGCGCACGGCAAACGCACGACCTGGGCCCCTATTTGACGGCAATTGAAGTGTTTTCAAACGTTACAGATGATGTAATACGTTTGAACATTGGACGCCCTGTGCCACAATACTGCCGAACGACTCCGCCTCTGGGGCGGCAAATACGATAGGAATACCAGCATGAAGCGCATCCTTCTCATCGCCACGGGCGGCACCATCGCATCGACCGAGGACGGCAACGGCCTCTCCCCCGCCCTGACCGGTGAGGAGCTCGCCCAGAGCGTCCCCGAGATCTCGGGCCTCTGCGAGCTCGACGTGGTGCAGCCCATGAACATCGACAGCACCAATATGCGCCCGAGCGACTGGATGCGCATCCGCGACGTCATTGTCGAGGGTTATGCCGACCACGACGGCTTCGTGATCATGCACGGCACCGACACCATGAGCTACACCGCGGCAGCGCTTTCCTACCTGATTCAGGACAGCCCCAAGCCCATCGTGCTCACCGGCTCGCAAAAGCCCATGGGCAATCCCTTTACCGACGCCAAGCTCAACCTGTACCAAAGCCTGCTCTATGCGCTCGATGAGCATTCGCACGACGTCTCGATCGTTTTTGGCGGCGTGGCCATTGCCGGCACGCGCGCCCGTAAGCAGCGCACCATGAGCTTTAATGCGTTCATTAGCGTCAACTATCCGCCCATTGCCTACATCCGCAACGACCGCATCGTGCGCAACGGGCTTCACGGCACTCGTCAGGGCGAAAACCCGGTGCGTTTCTACGACAGCATCGATCCGCGCGTATTTGTACTCAAGCTTACGCCCGGCGTAAACCCGGGCATCCTCGACGCCCTTGCCGATAGCTACGATGCTGTAATCCTGGAGACCTTTGGCATTGGCGGTATTCCCGAGTTTGGCGAGTCCGGCGAGTCATTCCAGGAGGCGATTTTCCGCTGGGTCGATTCGGGTCGCACCGTCGTTATGACCACGCAGGTCCCCGAAGAGGGCCTCGACCTGGGTGTTTATGAGGTCGGCCGCGCTTACGCCGATCATCCGGGTATTTTGCGCGGCGATGACATGACCACCGAGACGCTCGTGGCCAAGACCATGTGGGCACTCGGCCAGTCACGCGATGCGACCGAGATTCAGCGCCTGTTCTACAGCCAAGTCAACCACGACCGCATCCCGATGGCGTAGCCAGGCATCGACCGGTATCCCCTACTCAATGCCTTCAAGAAGCTCTGACACCGTCATGCCGAGTGCGGGCGCGATCTTAAATAGAACCTTGAGCGTGAAATTTGCCGTCCCATCTTCGATTCGGTCGAGGTAGGGTCGGCTGATTCCTGTTGCCACACAAAAATCAACCTTGGAGATACCAAGGTCCCTGCGTGTCTCTTCGACCCGCCTGCCAAGAATCTGTTTCGCACGTTCGTCCATGCAGCCGAGTTTGAAATGGAGCCGAACATAAACGTAAACTATAGTTTACGTTTTGCCGAATACACAGGAGTTTTCTATGTCGGGTTCTTCGGTCCGCATGTACCGAGCCACGCCTCGCACGAACAGCGCACCGCCCAAGCTCGTCGTCGTTGAAGCAGAATGCCTTTCGCCCGATGAGCGCACGGCATTTGCATTGCTATCAAGTCGCGTCGCCGCCGTTTTGGTCCCTTGTCCGGCGCAAGGTGAACTTGCCATCCAATGCCAAGCGCACAGCTGCTCGCTCAATCAGGCTGCCGTAATCGCAACCAGCCAACGCGGTCTGCCCCTTCTCCTGGAAGCCGGCGTCGCGCTCGCCCTTCGCGGTGCCGGATACGAAAACGAGGCCGCCGCCGACATGGTCTTTAAACCACGATCGAGCGGCGGCCTCGCAGCAGCCATCGAATTTGCTTGTAGGCTCGTTGCCTAAAGGTGCAACCTAAAAGCCGAAGCCAAAGCCCGTTCCGGTAATCGCCGAGTACATAAAGTAAACGTTGATCACGTTGAGGAACACACCCGTGATGCAGCCGTTGCGCAGGTAGCGCTCGCACGCAAGACGTGCCATCACAGCGGAGTCCTCGTTGTTCTTTGCCTGGCGTCCCGCCGTAAAGTACGTCGCCACGCTCAGCAGCAGGTTGAGCACTGGCAGTGCCAGCAACTCGTAGCTCTTGCCCCAGCGCGTCGCCTCGCCGGCGGCATTAAACTTCGTTGCCACCTCGGGACCAATGTTGGGGATAACGCACGCTGCGACCACCAGCGGAATCACCGCAAGTACGAGCAGCGCAATACCCATGTAGCCAGCTTTTTTGCCGTATTTAAACATATGCGTCGCCCTTACACGTTAAAGCGGAAGTGCACGACGTCGCCATCGGCCATGACATAGTCCTTGCCCTCAATACGCAGCTTGCCGGCAGCCTTGGCGCCCTGCTCGCCACCGAGCTCGATGTAGTCGTCGTAGCCAATGACCTCGGCCTTAATAAAGCCGCGCTCAAAGTCGGTGTGGATGACACCGGCGGCCTGCGGGGCGGTCGCGCCCTGACGCACCGTCCAGGCCTTGACCTCCATCTCGCCAGCCGTAAAGAACGACTGCAGGCCGAGCAGCTTGTAGGCAGCCTGAGCGAGCACGTCCAGACCGGGCTGCTCCAGGCCCAGGCTCTCCAGGTAGTCGGCGGCATCCTCGGGATCGAGCTCGGAAAGCTCGGCCTCGATCTTGGCGCAGATCGGCAGCGGCTTGACGCCATCAATGGGCGCCAGGTCCTCGTTGAGCATGTCCTCGTCTACGTTGGCCACATATAGGATGGGCTTCATGGTGAGCAGGAACAAGCCCTTGGCAGCGGCGCGCTCCTCGTCGGTCATCTCCATGGACGCGGCGCGCTTGCCCTCGTTGAGCCAGGCAAGCAGGCGCTTGGCGACCTCAAACTTGGGCATGAGCTCCTTGTCGCGCTTGGCCTCCTTCTCGAGCTTGGGCAGCTGTTTCTCGAGCGTGCCCATGTCGGCCAGGATGAGCTCGGTCATGATGGTGTCGGCATCGCCGGCGGGATCGACGAACTCGCCCGTGCGGCCCACCTCACGCATGACGTTGGGGTCCTTAAAGTAGCGCACGACCTCGCAGATGGCGTCGGTCTCGCGGATGTTTGCCAGGAACTGGTTGCCCAGGCCCTCGCCCTCGTTAGCGCCCTTCACCAGACCTGCGATGTCGACAAACTCGACCGTCGCCGGCACAATGCGGCCGGGGTTGACGATGTCGGCGAGCTTTTGCAGGCGGCTATCGGGCACATCGACGATACCCACGTTAGGGTCGATCGTGGCAAACGGGTAGTTGGCGGCAAGGCCGGTCTTTTTGGTAAGCGCGGTGAACAGCGTCGACTTGCCCACGTTGGGCAGGCCCACGATACCGATGGAAAGGGACACGACAGCTCCTTTTGGTACAGGTACTTCAAACTTCATAAGTATAGCGCCGCCGTGGCATCCGGGCGAATCCGGACACCACGACGGCGCAAATGAAGCAGAGATGCGTGAGGGTTCGAGACAGCAGTCCTTACTTAAGCTCGGGCCAGAAATCCTTGTTGGCCTCGATGAGCTCGTCCAGGATCTGCTTAGCAACGCTCGCCGAAGGAATGGTCTTGGAGAGCGTGAGTGCCTGCCAGAGCTTCTGGTAGCTGCCCTCGACCCAAGCCTGGACAACGAGCTTCTCGACGGAAACCTGCTGCTCCATCAGGCCCTTCTGGAACTGCGGAATCGGGCCCTGGCAGATCTTCTCAAAGCCGTTGGAACCGACGATGCAAGGCACCTCGACCATGGCCGTCGGGTCGAAGTTGGGCACAGCGCCATCGTTGGGGACGATCAGCAGGAAGCGCTCGAGCGTGTTCTCGGCCAGTGCGCAGGCAAGGTCGACGATGTAGTTGGCATGCACATCTGGCTCAAAGCCGCCGTCTTTAGCCGTACCCTTGGCGATGATGTCGCGGCAAGCGCCAAAGACCTTCTTCTCGCGGCCGTCCATAACCTCATTGGCGCGAGTGTAGTTGGGGTCAGACGTCTCGACGACATAGTCCGGGTACAGGTAATACTTGAGGTAGGTATTGGGAATCGTCTCGGGATCGACAGCATAGACATCCTTGGCCTTGCCGAAGGTGTGAATCCAGCTCTCCTCGACATGCTGCTCCTTGCCGGCCTCGTGCTCGATGCCGTCCAGGTAGCCGTTCTTAGCCATGTGCTCCTTAATCTGCGGCATGAGGTCGTTGCCGTCCTTGTCGTAGATCTTGCTCCACCAACCAAAGTGGTTGAGGCCGTAGTAGCTATACTGCAGCTCGCGACGATCCTTGATGCCGCACATACGGCTCATCTTATCCATGAGGTCGATCGGCATGTCGCAGATGTTGATGATGCGGCTGTTGGGGCGCAGCACGCGGCAGGCCTCGGCGACGATGGCCGCGGGGTTGGAGTAGTTGAGCATCCAGGCGTTGGGGCTGTACTTCTCCATGTAGTCGAGGATCTCGATGACACCACCGATGGAGCGCATGCCGTAGGCGATACCGCCGGCACCGCAGGTCTCTTGGCCAACGCAGCCGTACTTGAGAGGAATCTTCTCGTCGAGCTCACGCATGGCGTACAGGCCGACGCGGATGTGAGCAAGCACGAAGTCGGTCCCGGTGAATGCGGTCTCGGGGTCGGTGGTGTAGCTAAACTCAACCTCGGGGGCGTTCTCGTGGAAGTAGATCTCGCAGGCTTTTGCCACGACCTCCTGGCGCTCGGCGTTGTTGTCGTAGAAGGTCACCTTGTTGACCGGGAAGCGGTCACGCTCCTCAAGCAGCATCAGAGCGATGCCCGGGGTGAAGGTAGAGCCACCGCCGGCAATGGTCACGGCATAGTTTTTCTTGGACATGATGTCCTCCTCATTCTGGCCGCTTGCTCAATCCATCCCCGTACGCGGCCTGCACGGTTTGGAATTGTTACCTAGAAGTGGAGTTTTTTATCTCTAGAATCGGCCTTGCGGTGCATACCGGCTCTGCAAGGCCGATTGTTTCGATGGACGATGGTTTACAGAAGACTCTCGAACTTCAGAAGACTCTCGAACTTCTCGCGAACCTGCGGGACGGTAAGGCCGATGATGACCTGGATTGACTGACCTTGGACCACCAAGCCATGCGTACCGATCGCCTTGAAGGAAGCCTCGGGTGCAACGACGCTCTTGTCCTTGACGTTAACGCGCAGACGGGTAGCGCAGTTAGTTACATCGATGATGTTATCCGTGCCACCGAGCAGATCGAGGATGTTCTCGGCAAGCACCAAGCGCTCATCATCTTTACTCTGGGCGACCGATTTGCCAGCAGCAGCACCGCTCTGCTTTTGCTTGTAGTCGGCCTTGGACTTGAGCTCGACCTCAACATCGTCATCCTCGCGACCGGGGGTCTTAAAGTCGAACTTGACGATCAGGAAACGGAAGACCACGACCCAAAGGGCGGTAAAGCACAGACCGACAAGGATGGAGATGGCGTACTGCAGACCGTGTGCGGCCCAAAGGGGCAGCCAGTCCCACGAGAGCATCGAGATGATGCCGCCGTCGAAGATGCCCACGACGCCAAGGAGGTTTTGAGCCATGCAGCCGAGCGCTCCGAGCACGCAGTGGACGACGAACAGGCCGGGCGCAATGAACAGGAAGGTGAAGTCAAGCGGCTCGGTAATACCGCAAAGCATAGCGGTAAGGGTGACGGGAATGAGCAGAGCCTTGACGCGCTGCTTGCGCTCGGGTTTGGCGGTCATATAAAACGCAATGGCGACGCCGAGCGAGCCGAAGACCTTAGTCCAACCAGGGCAGGTATAGGCAGCCCAGGGTGCGGCATCCTTAAGAGCAATGCTCGGATCGGCAGCCAGTTGGGGCAGGATGTTGGCCCAAGCAGCAAAGATGCCACCGTTGACCGCCGCGTTGTCGTAATAGAACGGCGTATAGATAAAGTGGTGCAGGCCTGTAGGGATCAGCACGCGCTCGAAGAAAGCAAAGACGCCCACGCCGAACGTACCGGCGGAAAGGATGAATCCCTGGAAGGCGGAGATAGCAGCCTGGACATGCGGCCACACCAGGCAGGCGATAAGAGCGACCGGAACCATAACGAAGAAACCGATCATATAGATGAACACGGAGCCCGAGAACACGCCCAGCCACTCAGGAAGTTCGGTGTCGAAGAACTTGTTATGCAGCATCGTGGCGATACCAGAGATAATGAGCGCGCCCATGATGCCCATATCAAGCGTTTTGATGCTTGCGATAGTGGCAAGACCAGTACCGCTGCCCGCCTCGACAGAGTAGTCGACCCCAAAGACAGGGCCCCACTGCCCCAAGATTGTGCTAACAAAGTAGTTGAAGGTAAGGTAGATGGCCAAAGCCTCCATGCAGCAGCGAGCGTTCTGCTTGTTCGCGAGCGAGATTGGCAACGCTACGCAAAACAGCAACGGCATCTGGTTAAAGAGCGTCCAACCACCCTGGAGCAGCACATTCTAGCAATCAAACCAAAGATGGCCCGCAGTGGCCATCTCACCAAAGATCGCCTCGGTGGTAAACAACGTACCCAGGCCGACGACGATTCCGGAAAATGCGAAAAGAATTGCAGGCGTGTACATTGCACCGCCGAAACGTTGTATCTTTTGCATCATGACGGGGAATCCCCCTCTCTTCATTCGGAGCGACTGCGGTTTTGGCTTCACTCGAGACCGCAGACGCGCCGTTTGCGTGTACCTCGTGCAATAGGACGGGTGGGCCCGCTTCCCTGACTTCTTGCGCTTCTATTTTTATCATATCACTTATCTAGACAAGTTAGCATAAATACAACGGTCGGTAAACGGTTGATTATTGGCCGTAAACGGTATATGTCCAGTATTTCGCCTGTTAAATCTGACATAGTTGATGGCTGCATTTCAATTTTCTTTTCTACTTGTCTAGATGTGCTTGTCTATATCTATAGACATGCCTATACTTCATTACAACATTCACCGCCACGTTAAGGAGTCACCATGAAAAGCGCGGTCTTCTATGGAAAGCACGACCTCAGAGTCGAGGAATCGGCAAAGCCGGCCGTGGGCAGGCGCGACGTTCTGATCAACGTCAAAGCTTGCGGCGTCTGCGGTACCGACGTTCATATCTATGAAGGCGACAAGGGTGCAGCCGACGTTACCCCGCCCACGATCCTTGGTCATGAGTTTGCGGGCGTTGTCGAGGCCGTGGGCAGCGACGTCGCTGGCTTTAAACCGGGCGATCGCGTGTGCATCGACCCAAACCATCCCTGCGGCTGCTGCGAACCCTGCCGCGACGGAATCAACCACTACTGCGAGCATATGACCGGTTACGGCACCACTGTTAACGGCGGCTTTGCCGAGTACTGCTCCGTCGATATGCAGCAAGTCTACAAGTTGGGCGATCACACCAGCTTTGAGCAGGGTGCTATGACCGAGCCCGTCGCCTGCTGCCTGCACGGCATCGATATGTGCAACATCAAGCCCGGCAGCACAGTTGTCGTTATCGGCGGTGGCATGATCGGTCTGCTCATGATGCAGCTTGCTAAAAACGCCGGCGCCACCAAGGTTGTCTTGCTCGAGCCCGTCGAAGGCAAGCGCGAGGTTGCGCTCAAACTCGGCGCCGACCTGGCAATTGATTCCATCCACGAGGACGTCCCGGCCCGCCTGAAGCAGGAGGGCGTCGGCAACGTCGATGTCGTTATCGAGTGTGTTGGCAAGCCCGTCACCATCGAGCAGGCCATCCAGATCGCCGGCCACAAGGCTACGGTCATGATGTTCGGCCTCACCAAGCCCGATGAGACAATCACCGTCAAGCCCTTCGAGGTCTTCCAGAAGGAGCTTGTGCTTACCTCGTCCTACATTAACCCTTATACGCAGCGTCGTGCGCTCGAGCTCATCGACTCTGGCAGGCTCGACGTATCCTCGATGGTCGCAAAGGTAGCCTCCCTCGACGAACTCGGCGCCATCCTGTCAGACCCGGCCCTGCGTGCCATGGGCAAATATATAATCGACCCCAGCAAGTAAATCGCTTGACCCCTGCGCGGGCGGCCCTCATCCACCGCTCGCGCACTCAGCTCTAGGAGACCGTCATGGCGCGAGCCATCTTCCAAACTATTTATGACAACGTGAAGCAGTCGATTGACGACGGCACATACGCCTATCAGAGTTATCTGCCTTCAGAGACTGAGCTCACGCAGCTGTTTGACTGTTCGCGCATGACGGTCCGTCGCGCCATCTCGATGCTTGCGGCAGATGGTTACGTGCTCCCCCAGCAAGGCAAAGGCATGCGCGTCATTCGCAACATCAGTGACGAGAAGAGTCGTGGTGGCGGCGGACTCGAGACCTTTAAGGAAATCGCGGTCAACCGAGGCTTTGAGCTCAAGACTGTCACCACCGTCTTTGAGCTCCTCATCTGCAGCAAGGCTCTCTCCAAGATTACCGGGTTTCCCGAAGGCTGCGAGCTCACACGAGCCAAACGCATCCGCTATGCAGACGGACAAGCCGTGTGCTCCGACGACTCCTATTACCTAAGCTCACAAGTACCGGGGCTGACACCCGAGATTGTCAACGACTCAATCTATCGTTACCTCGAAGAAGATCTTGGCATTAAGATTGCCACGGGCAAACGCGATGTGACGATCGAGCATCCCACGCCCGAGGATACGCGCGTGCTCGATCTCGACGACTTTAACGCACTCGCCGTTATACGCGGGCAGACCTACAACGCCGACGGCATCCTTATGGAATACACCGAGACCAAACAGGTCCCCGGGTTCTTTTTGCTCCATGAAACCGTGACGCGCAACGGTACCGGTCGAACCGGCCACCAAAGTAGCATGAACTAACCATTTATTAGTTGCGGTGGAATAGCTCCTAGAATGGCCCGCTTAAGGGCAAAACAGGAACTATTCCACCGCAACTTTTTTGGCCGGCGGGGCAGTACCTGTCCCACCGGCCATCATTTACGCTCGTTTAGCTAGTCCGCGAGCTTTTCCACTTGGTCGAGCATCTTGTTGAGCTTGGCCTTTGCTTCGGCCTTGACCTTCTCAGCTTCTTCGTGAGCCTTCGCCTTCTGGGCGGCCTTTTCCTCGGCTTCGGGATCGACGACGATCAGGTTGGATGCATCGTGTTCAACCAACTTGAGCGCATGCTCGGGACACACCTTGACGCAGGCACCGCAGCCCAAGCAATACGTCGACTCCAACGCAAAGCGGCCGCTTCCCACCAAATCGCAGGCGAACGTGGGACACACGTTGACGCACTCGCCGCACGACGTGCACTTGTCAAAATCGCACTCCGGCGTGCTCACCTGCATATTCTGGGCAAGCTCGGGGTGGTTTTGCAATGTCGAGAGCACCAGCTGCCGCCCATGCGTGAGCGAACGGCGGCGCTTGGTCGTCGTGGTACCGCACATGGTGTTGAGCGTGCGCTCAAGCTGCGTGATCTGGTGACGGTGGGCCTTCAACTTCTGCGTCACCGAGGCCAGCGCCGCCGTCGCCGGGTTGAGCTTGGTCACCGTCAGGCCCGTGGTGCGGGCAATCTTTTCCATGTACTCCTTGCGCTCGTACTCGCGGCGCTTATGGCACTTGAGGCTCTTGGGGTCGACCTCCAGGCCCATACCCGTGCCAGACCACTCCTCGGCCTTTGCAATCGCCTCGCCCAGAATGTCCTCACCGCCGGTGTTGCGGCATTTATCGCACACACCCAACGGCAGGTACACACTCACGTTGGGATAGTCCGCCAGTACCGAGAACCAGGTCTCGGCCGTAATATCGCCCACGCAGGCAACGACGACTTCGTTCTCACGCGGCATGCGCTTGAGGGCGCGCGTGCAGGTGACGTAGGCGGTCTCGTGGCTCGTAGCAGCAGAAACGATATCGTCATACAGGTTTTTAGGCGCCAGGCGCGGCGAGATGATCGCCTCGGTCGGACAGGCAGCGGCGCACAGGCCGCACTTGCGACAGGAGTCGAGGATCTCGATGGCGTCTTCCTCGACCTCGATAGCGTTGACCGGGCACACGTCCATGCACGCGGTGCAGCCGCTCTTTTCGTTTTTGCAGGTCAGACACGGGATGGTGTTGCCGCGCGGGCGCTCCTTGTAGTCGGCAGGATTCCACTGCGGTGCCGACGGATCGAGTGCATCGGTCACGCCGCCAAGCGGATTTTTAAGAAAGTCGAAACCCTTGCTGATCTCGATAATGTCATCAAACAGATCGTGTTCCTGCGCCATGCGCGGCCCCTCCCTGAGCAGTGCAAACAAGCAAGAGATAATGATACGCTATCGGCCCACGCCTCGGGCAAATTACACGCGGAGCACCTTTGAGGCAAATAGACCTACAATCTATTGCCAACCTAATCGCCTAGGTTTATTGAGGAGTCACAAGATGAAGATTGCCCTGATCGAACCGTTGGGAGTACCCGAGCAGACCATCGACAGGCTCTCCGCACCCCTTAAGGATGCCGGACACGAGTTTGTCTATTTCGATACCAAAACAACCGATCCGGCCGAGCTCGCTCGACGCAGCGAGGGCGCCGAGGTCGTCATGATCGCCAACAACCCCTACCCTGCCGAGGTCGTCGCCGGCTCCGATGCGCTCAAGATGATCGCCGTTGCCTTTACGGGCATCGACCACGTGGGGCTTTCCGCCTGCCGTGAGCGCGGTGTTGAGGTTCGCAACTGCGCCGGCTACTCCGACGTTTCGGTCGCCGAGCTCACCCTTGGCCTGACCATCGACGTGTTGCGCAAGGTGGGCGCCGCCGATGCCGCCGTCCGCAGCGGCAAGACGAGCGCCGGCCTAATGGGCGCCGAGATCCGCGACAAGACCGTGGGTATCGTGGGCTGCGGTAAGATCGGCTGCGCCACGGGTCGTCTCTTTAAGGCCTTTGGCGCCCGCGTGCTGGGATATGCCCGCCACGAGCATCCCGAGGCAGCCGAGGCCGGCATTGAGCAGGTTTCGCTCGAGCAGTTGCTCGCCGAGTCCGATATCGTAAGCCTGCACCTGCCTAACAATGACACCACGCGCAAGAGCTTTGGCACCGAGCAGTTCGCCCAGATGAAGGACGGTGCCGTCTTTATCAACTGCGCCCGCGGTGCCATCGTGGATAACGATGCCCTTGCCCAGGCACTCAACGACGATAAGCTCGCCGGTGCCGGCATCGACGTCTTTGATATGGAGCCGCCCATCCCCGCCGACTACGCGCTCATCAACGCCAAGAACTGCACCTTCACGCCACATGTAGGCTTCCTTACGCACGAGGGCATGCAGCGCCGCGCCAAGATTGAGTTCGACAACGTCGTCGCCTACGTCGAGGGTCGCGCGCAAAACGTTTGCGAGCTGTAGTCAAACGAGAGCGGGGCAAAAACCTCATCGCAGGCCTACCCCGCCTTCTTTGGTTCAACTAACCTGACCCCTTTGCGTCATAGCAAAAAGGGGCAAAGCCATCTGCTGGCTTTGCCCCTTCCTTAGCTTGATTTACTCATCCATGAGATAGTAGTGGCCCAGCGCGTCGGCACCCAGGATGGCGTTGGCGACCATCTCAGGCGTCACCTCAAACGGCATGTTGCACATGGTGTCCTCGGGCGCGCACGCGGCCTCGGCAACAATCATGGCCTTCTCGCGCGTAGCCTCGGCAACGCCAAGTTCCTTCATCGTGACCGGCAGGCCCAGCTCAATGCAGAAGCCCAAGACTTCCTCGAGTTTCTCAGTCGGAGCATCCTCGAGTACCAGCTGGACGATAGTGCCAAAGGCGACCTTCTCGCCGTGATACATGCCGTGGCACTCGGGCAGCATCGTCAGGCCATTGTGGATGGCATGAGCAGCAGCAAGGCCCGAGCTCTCAAAGCCAATACCCGAAAGCAGCGTATTGGCCTCGATGATGTGCTCGACGGCAGGCGTGAGCGCACCCTTCTCCAGCGCAACCTTGGCCTTGACGCCATCGGCCATAAGCGTCTCGTAGCAGAGCTTGGCGAGCGCCAGGCCGGCCATGCCGCCCTTGCCGCCAGCGCAGGTGCCGCCGTCGGCATCGTGCGTCGCCTGAGCCTCAAAGTAGGTTGCGAGCGCATCGCCCATACCGGAAACCGTCAGGCGCACCGGGCTCGCCGCGATAACCGTCGTATCCATCAGGACAATGTTGGGGTTTGCCTTAAGGAATAGGTACTTATCGAACTGGCCGTCATCGGTGTAGAGCACCGAAAGTGCCGAGCACGGGGCATCGGTCGAGGCGATGGTGGGGCAAATAATAACCGGAGACTCCAGGTAGTAGGCGACGGCCTTGGCGGTGTCGAGGATCTTGCCGCCACCGACGCCGACGATGATGTCGCAACCGTTGTCGCGAGCGAGCGCAACCAGGCGATCGACCTCGCCCTTGGAGCACTCGCCGTTAAAGTCCTCAAACAGCAGCTCGGCCTTAGCCTCGGCAAAGCCGCCCTCGATCTTGGCACCGACGCGCTTCTTGCCCGAAGGCGTCACGATGACGAGGGCCTTAGCGCCGAGCGGCTCGACATAGGAGCCGAGCTTGGCGAGCTCGTCCGGACCCTGGATGTACTTGCTGGGGCTATTGAAAATTGCAGCCATAACTATCCCATTCTCTAAAAAAGAAAGGGGCTCCGTACAGATACGTGCGGAGCCCCTCGTTACGATAACAAGAGTCGATTAGAAATCGATGTCGGTGTCGTAGTAGCAGGCCTTGAGAATCTTCTCGAAGTCGGCAGCCTTGGTCTCACGCGGGTTCTCGGGCGTGCAGGCGTCCTGCTCGGCGTTCGCGGCGATCTCGGGCAGCTTGGCGAGGAACTCCTCCTCGGAAACCATCTGCGGGTTCTCGGCGTCGACCTTCACGCCGCCATTCGCGTAATCCTTGATGGACTGCGGAATGTTGAGCTGGTCGTTGAGGTCGCGGATCTTCTGGACGAGCGCGGCGATGAGCTCCTCGTTGGTCTCGCCGGGAAGGTGCAGGATCTCCTTGGCCACGTAAGCGTAACGCTCGGCAGCACGGGGATCCTTGGAGTTCCACTGGATGACCTTGCCCAGGTACATGGCGTTAGCGGCACCGTGGATGATGTGGCCGTTCTCGAAGGCAGCACCGGTCTTGTGAGCCATGGAGTGAACGATGCCGAGCAGGCCCGAGGAGAAGGCGATACCGGCGATGCACTGAGCCTCGTGCATGTGCTGACGGGCCTCATGGTCGCCAGCATAGGACTTGGGCAGCCACTCGACGATCTCGCGGATGCCGTGCAGAGCGTTGGCGTCGGTGAACATAGAGGCGCAGGTGGAAACGTAGGCCTCCATGCAGTGGGTCAGAGCGTCCATGCCGGTGTGAGCGCACAGCTTGGCGGGCATGGTGTAGGTGAGCTCGGGGTCGACGATGGCGACATCAGGGGTGATGTTGAAGTCGGCCAGCGGGTACTTGATGCCCTTGGCGTAGTCGGTAATGACGGAGAACGCGGTGACCTCGGTAGCGGTGCCGGAGGTAGAGGAGATGGCGCAGAAATGAGCCTTCTGACGCAGCTCAGGGAAGCTGAACGGCTGGATGATGTTATCGAAGGACTCCTCGGGATACTCGTAGAAGACCCACATGGCCTTAGCGGCATCGATGGGCGAGCCGCCGCCGATGGCGATAATCCAGTCGGGCTCGAACTCGCGCATGGCCTCGGCGCCCTTCATGACCGTCTCGATGGACGGGTCGGACTCGACGCCCTCGAACAGCTTGACCTCGAAACCGCCTTCCTTAAGGTCGTTCTCGACGTCCTGCAGGAACCCGCCGCGGCGCATAGAGCTGCCGCCAGAAACGATGATGGCCTTCTTGCCCTTGAGGTTCTTCACCTCGTGGCGAGCGCCCTCACCAAAGTACAGATCGCGAGGATTGGTAAAACGTCCCATACTGTGCCTCCTAAACAAGCCCCTCTTAGACTTGCGTATATAACGGAGCACCCAATTGGCTCCGTTAGGACCGGTTTGCGCGTTGCCGGCGATGACAATGCGCGATGTCTAAACGTCTCAACGCTCAGACAAACACTATTTTACCGTTCTGGTTGGTCAGTTATTCACCTAAAGCCGCCAATGATGAAACGTTTTTTCTATCCCTGAAGACCCTTGTGCGGCATTCATACTCCCAAGCTGGGCAAACGTTTTATCAAGGTTGACTACATATCCCGGGCAGGACTGTGCCCCTCCAAAATATGCACCGTTCGCGGCCAAAAATCGACCGTTTGCGGCACCGTGATACCACTCGATCGTCCAAGGTGCCGACATTTGTGCGACATCCGTCTTCGTGGTGCAAAGGTGCAAGTCCAAGTGCGGCACCCCCGGTGTGCCACATGCGGGTAAACTAGAACCTTATATAGAAACATTTGAACCCTAACCGCAGCAAAGGAGGCCCCATGGCATTCGATCCCATTCAAGAGGATTGCCATCGCCTCGTTCTTGAGGCCTTGCGCCGCGACAATATCCCGCTCACCGACGCTGCCGCCGTAGAGCGTCTGATGGAACAATTCACCCGCAACCCCGCACCGCTCATCGTGCACGACCGCGACCGCGCCGGGCACCTCATTGCCAAGGTGGTCGAGGCCGTCGACTACCGCATTCCCTTTATCCCTGACGATGCCCAGGCAGAGCAAGAAGAGGCCGCTGCCGAGAACATGCTCCGCGAGGCGGCCGCACTCGATCCGGCCAACTGGGATGCCCAGCGCATGCTGACGGCACTCACCGCCGAATCCAACGAGGAATACGTACAGTACCTGGTATCCAAGTGCGATGAGGTCGAGCACGACCTGGCGCTCAAGATCGCCTCGGCTCAGGACCCCTACGAGCGCGAGGCCGCAGGCGACCTTATGCGCCGCCCCTATCTGCGCTGGCTTGCCGCCCTTGCGTCACGCGCCCTCATTAGCGGCCGCTATCGCATGTCGCTCGAAGCCGCGAATCGCAGCTTGGACTTTGCGCCCAACGACCCCGCTGGTGTCCGCCACACCGCGATGCTCGCCATGGCAAAGCTCGAATACCCCGCCGAGGAGCTCAAGCGCTTTCGCTCCGCTCACTCCGTGCCGTACCTCGCGAATACCCCGCTGCGCCGCCGCCCCAAAGATGCAGAGCGCGACTTGGACCCGTGGACGCTCATCGCGCTGATGAGCGCTGCCTGGCGCGAGCTGGACTACGAGGGCGCCGAGCACTACTTGCGCATCCTCGCACGCTCGTGTCCGCACGCAGCCGAGGCGCTCTACTTCCAAACCGAGTTTCCCGATGGCGTCTATGCCCGCGTCAACGTGGGTGCGGGCTCCACTGACGAGCTTGTCCTTGCGCTGTCCGAGGCGACGCCGGTACTGCAGGAGGGCCTGGGCGCCCCCGACAACGCCAGCTTTGCCGCCTGGGTCGCCACCAACGATATCGTGCGTTCCCAAATCGATGAGCGCATCCTGCGGGCGGCCGAGCAAGGTTTGCCGTTTAAGGGAGGAGACCTCTAATGGATCCGAGCGTCTACATCCCCGCCTACCTGGAGCGCGCCTACGTTGCGTCGCACCCCGAACTCACCGATGCAGCACGCGAGCTTGTCCATAACGACGTGAGTGTCAACCCTCATAAGTATGCGCAGACCGAGCATGCCCAGGCACTGCTGTCCTATGCCGGCGTTCATCGCCACCTGCTCGACGAGCTCCATCGCATCGAGGACATGGGCAGCGACGAGGAGTTCGAGCAGACGCGCAATCGTCTGTTCGACGACATGCGAGATGAGCTGCTCAAGATTGTCCGCGTCGATGCGCTGGCCGTCGACGCGCAGCTGCTCGCCATCATTTTGGCGGACACGCCCGTCGACGCCTGCCTGGGCGACCTGATGAAGCTCGAGGCGACCACGGCCGATTACCTGCAGCAAAGCGTGCCAGGGTTCGACATGGAAGCCCCGCATTACTGGGCCAACAAGGTTTTGACGGACGGTGTGGCGGCGGCAGATCTCACCGTGAGCGAGCCGGCACTTATCGGGTGGCTTCACACACTCGAGGCCATCTCGCAGCTGTGCATGGCGAGCGCCCGCTACCGCGCTGCCGCCAACTACGCCCGCCGCGTCCTTAAGGCAGAAGGCTATCCCACCCGAGCCGCAGGCACCGTGTTGCTCGCCCTCGCTCGTCTGGAAGATCAGGACGGCTTTTTTGCCCTAGCCCACCAGCTCGAGGAAGAGATCGGGGCAGACGCACTCGAGAACTCTCCTTGGTATCTGCTCGCCCGCACGATTCTGCTGTTCAAAACGAACAAGATGCGCCCGGCGACACGCGCGCTGCGCGAGTTTGCTAACCGCTGCGAGGGCGGCGCGTTCTTCTTGCTGAACCCCATGTACCAGACGCCGTACCTTCCCTGCCGGCCCGAGCCACGCGATCCCTGGGATCTTTCGCACCAGGCCGTTTGGGAAGCGGACGGCATTATCTCGGATACCCCCGACTTTGCCCCCTGGGCCAATGCCTGCGAAGACGTATCGCAGCTTGCCCAGGAATTTGCGCGCCGCTACGGCTTTTAGCGACGCGATCGCCCCGACCATGTCATCTATGTTAGGAACGGCTTCATGAACTTCCGCTCATCTCTTGCCTGCACCTCGAGCGATATCGCTCGCTGGGGACTACGCTCTGTCCTCAAACGCCAGGGTGGCGTGCTTCCCGGCCGCATCGCCATGAAAATCGACCCCGAGCTGCTAAGCGACCTCGCGAGCCTGGTCGACCGCAGCGTGGTGATCACCGGCACTAATGGCAAGACCACCACCTCCAACCTCATCGCCGATGCCGTTGCTGCCAGCGGTGCTACCGTGGTGTGCAACCGTGCCGGCAACAATATGGAACCTGGTGTGGTGGGTGCTCTGCTCGAGGCCCGCGGCGGCCTTAAGCACACCAGCAGCGGCAAGCGCGTGGGCGTTTTTGAGTGCGATGAGCTTTACACCGTACGCGTTCTGCCCAAGCTCAAGCCGACGTACTTTGTGCTGCTCAACCTGTTCCGCGACCAGCTAGACCGCTATGGCGAGATCGACCATACCCAAGACGTCATCGCCCATGCGCTGGAGCTCTCTCCGACGACAACGCTCATCTACAACGCCGACGACCCGTTGTGCGCCTCGATTGCCGCGCGCGTTCCCAACGCGAACATTGCCTTTGGCATCGACGGCGCCACCAACACCGAGTCCGACCGTATTAGCGACTCACGTTTTTGCTCACAGTGCAACGCGCCGCTGGAGTATGACTACGTGCAATACGGCCAGCTCGGCGCCTACCATTGCCCCTCGTGCGGCTGGGCCCGCCCTGCGCTTGTCCGTCGCGTGACGGGCGTGGAGTTCGGCTGCGACGGCTATGGTTTTGACCTGGTGTTTGGATCTGATTCCAGCGCGCCAGCCGCACACATCGCCACGCGTTACAACGGCCTGTACATGGTCTACAACGTAGCCGCAGCCTTCTTCGCCGCCCACGAGCTGGGCGTGGACGCGGCGCATCTGCAGCCCACGCTCGATGCCTACATCCCCGCCGGCGGGCGTATGGGCCGCTGGGAGATCGCCGGCCGTACCGTCGAGGCAAACCTGGCCAAAAATCCCGTGGGTTTCGATCGCCAGATTCAGTCCATTAAAACGGCAGGCGGCAGGCTCTGCGCCTTCTTCCTCAACGACAACGATGCCGACGGCCACGATGTATCGTGGATCTACGACGTCGACTTTGAGCGCATCGCCGACACAACGGGACTTGTCGCCTTTGCCGGCGGCACGCGCGCGCACGACATGCAGGTGCGCCTCAAGTACGCCGGCATCGATGCCGCGATTATCTCGGACGTCGCGCAGGCAATTGCTTTATACAGTGTAGCGCATCAGGGTCTATGACGGATACGCCCATCTTACAAAAGAGACCGTTCTTAGGTTGGCACGTTGCTGGATTGCGG
>URYA01000004.1 GCA_900551975.1 uncultured Collinsella sp.
GGGTGGCGCGGCCAGTCTGGCTGATCTCGTCGGTCTTGACGCGAATGACCGTCGCGCCTTCCGTCACGATGAACAGCTCGTGTTGCGGGCCCACCGTCTTCATGGCCGCGAGGTTACCCTTACGCTCGGTCATTTGGATGGTGTAGACGCCCTGGCCGCCGCGATTCTGCTCCGGGTAGTCCGCAACCGGCGTGCGCTTGCCGTAGCCGCGCTCGGTGATGACGAACAGATCGCCGTTGCCGTTAGTGACTTCCATGCCCAGAACGCTCACGCCGTCCTTCATACCGATACCGCGAACGCCGCTGGTATCGCGGCCGGTGGCGCGCACCTGCTCCTCGGAGAACATGATCGCCTTGCCCGCGGTGGTAGCCAGGATGATCTTGTCACCCTCGCGCACGCGGCGCACGTTCAGCAGCGCGTCGTCGTCACGCAGGTTGATAGCGATCAGGCCGTCGCGACGGCTGCGGTCGTATGCGCTCATCACGGTCTTCTTGACCATGCCGCTCTTGGTGGCAAACATCAGGTACTCGTCGGCCGGGAACTCGCGGCAGCTGATGACGCTCGCGATCTTCTCGCCCTCCTCGAAGGGCAGAAGGTTGACGATCGCGGTACCGCGCGCCTGGCGCGTACCCACCGGCAGCTCGTGCACCTTCAGGCGATAGACCTTGCCCTTGCTCGAGAAGAACAGCACGTACTCGTGCGTGGACGCGATGAACATCTCGTCGATAACGTCGTCCTCTTTGAGGTTGACGCCCGACACGCCCTTGCCACCGCGCTTCTGGGCACGGTAGGCGGCCACCGGAATGCGCTTAACGTAGCCGGTGTGGGTGATGGTCACGACCATATCCTCGTCGGCGATGAGGTCCTCGACATCCAGGTCCTTCTCGACATGGCTGATCTCGGTGCGGCGCTTATCGCCGAACTTCTTGGAGATCTCGCGCATCTCCTCCTTGATGACGCCCAGAATCTTCTCCTCGTGCGCCAGCAGGTCCTCGTAGTAGGCGATGGCGCGGCGCAGGCCGTCCAGCTCTTCCTGAATTTTGTCGCGCTCCAGGCCGGTCAGGCGGCGCAGCTTCATCTCGAGGATGGCCGTGGTCTGCTCGGGCGTAAAGCCAAAGCGCTCGATCAAGCGACTGCTGGCCTCGGAGTCAGTCTGCGAGGAGCGGATGATGCTAATGACCTCGTCGATATGGTCAAGGGCCATCAGGTAACCCTCGAGGATATGCGCGCGGGCCTGGGCCTTCTTAAGGTCAAAACGGGTGCGACGGGTGACTACGTCGACCTGGTGGTCGATGTAGTGCTGCAGCATCTCGCGCAGGCTCAGGCATTTGGGAACGCCGTTGACGAGTGCCAGATTGTTGGCGCCAAAGGTCGTCTGCAGCGAGGTGTACTTATACAGATTGTTGAGCACGACCTGCGGAATGACGCCCTTCTTGAGCTCGATGACCAGACGGATACCCTTCTGGTTGGATTCATCGCGCATATCCGAGATGCCCTCGATGCGCTTGTCGTTAACGAGCTGGGCGATCTTCTCCTGCAGGGTGCCCTTGTTGACCATGTAGGGGATTTCGGTGAAGACCAAGCGGCTGCGGCCGGTCTTGGTGGACTCCACATGTGCCTTGGCGCGCACGGTAATGAAGCCGCGGCCGGTCTCGTAGCTCTGCTTAATGCCGGCGCTGCCCATGATGATGGCGCCGGTGGGGAAGTCCGGACCGGGCATGATCTGCATGAGCTCATCGACGGTGGCGTCGGGGTTGTCGATCAGGTAGCAGGTGGCCTCGATCGCCTCGGCGAGGTTATGCGGGGCGATGTTGGTGGCCATGCCGACGGCGATGCCCTGGCTGCCGTTAACCAGCAGATTGGGGAAGCGCGCAGGCAGCGCCACGGGCTCGGCGAGCGATTCGTCGTAGTTGGGCTGCCAGTCGACGGTATCCTTCTGCAGGTCACGCAGCAGTTCCATGGCGGGCTTTGCCAGACGGCTCTCGGTGTAACGCATGGCCGCCGCGCCGTCGCCGTCGATGTTGCCGAAGTTACCGTGACCGTCGATGAGCGGCGTGCGCATGGAGAACCACTGCGCCAGGCGGACCATGGCCTTATAGACCGCGGAGTCGCCATGCGGGTGGTACTTACCGATAACTTCGCCGACCGTCCAGGCCGACTTCTTGTGTGGGCGGTTGGGGTAGATGCCGCTCTCGTTCATCGCGTACAGAATGCGGCGGTGCACCGGCTTTAAGCCATCGCGCACGTCCGGCAGGGCGCGCGCCGTGATGACCGACATCGAATACTCGATAAACGACTGCTTCATCTCGCGACCGAACTCCGAAATCTGGAGCTGGCCGCCGTTGATATCCTCGCCGGCCGAGGCACCACGGTCGACTTCGCCAAAGCTCTCCTCGAGCTCGGCGTCATCTTCTTCCTCATCATCATCGGCATCGGGGTTATAGGCGTCCGGATCGCCGTCCTCGCCCTGCTCGGCACGGGCAAGCAGGCGCTTCAGATCATCAGGCATACCGGCATCGCCGGCCTCGCCCACACCCTCATTGTTGTTGATATCGTCTGCCACGTTACCTCCTCTTAAGCGTCAAGGAAACGCGCGTCATGCGCATGTTTTTCAATGTACTCGCGGCGATAGCCGACCTCGGAACCCATCAGCTCGCGCACGGCGCGGTCCGCCACCACGGCGTCCTCGATCGACACACGCTGCAGGATGCGGGTCTTGGGGTCCATCGTCGTCGAGGCAAGCTGCTTGGGGTCCATCTCGCCCAAGCCCTTGTAGCGCTGGACGGTATAGCCCTTGCGCTTTTTGGTGATCTTGCCGTCCTTGGCCTTGCCGTCCTCGTCGTTATCGTCGGGGTTCAGGCCCAGGCTCTGGATGGTGTCGCGCAGGATCTCGTCTTCGGGCTGGCGGCCGTTGGGATACACGTAGTGGATCTTGTTGCGCACCTTAATGCCAAAGATGGGCGGGCAGGCAACATAGACGTAGCCGGCATCGATCAGCGGACGCATGTACTTGTAGAAGAACGTCAGCAGCAGGATGCGGATATGCGCACCGTCGACGTCTGCATCGGTCATGATGATGATCTTGTGGTAGCGCGCCTTGGTGATATCGAAATCGCCGCCGTCGCCGGCACTCGTCGTGACACCGCAGCCGATCGCGGTAATCAGCGACTGGATGGTGTCACTCGAGAACGCGCGATGGTCACCAACGCGTTCGACGTTCAAAATCTTGCCGCGCAGGGGCAGAATCGCCTGGATGTCTCGGCGACGGCCGTCCTTGGCCGAACCGCCTGCCGAGTCGCCCTCTACGATGAAGAGCTCGGTCAGCTCGGCATCGCGCACCGAGCAGTCAGCGAGCTTACCGGGCAGGGACGCCGTCTCGAGCAGGCTCTTGCGGCGGGTCGCCTCGCGCGCCTTGCGGGCGGCATTGCGCGCCTTGCAGGCCTGCTGCGCCTTCTTGACGATCTCGCGAGCGGGCTTAGGGTGCTCCTCAAGGTAGTCGGCGAGGCCGTCGGTCACGATCTTGAGCGTCAGCGCGCGCATATAGGAGCTGCCGAGCTTTGCCTTGGTCTGGCCCTCAAACTGCGGATCGGGCAGCTTGACCGAGATAACGGCCGAAAGGCCCTCGCGCACATCGTCGCCGGTCAGGTTGGCGTCTTTTTCCTTGAGCAGGTTCTGTTTGCGCGCGTAATCGTTGATCACGCGGGTGAGCGCGGTGCGGAAGCCCTCAAGGTGCATGCCGCCCTCGGGGGTGTAGATGTCGTTGGCAAACGACATGACGTTCTCGCCGTAGCCGCTATTCCACTGCAGGGAAACCTCGACCTCGCCCATCTTGGCCACAGGCGCGTCCGGGTCCGATTTGCCCTCGATGTAGATGGGCTCCTTAAAGGCCTCGGGGACGTCCTTGCCCTCGTTGAGGAACTTGACGAAGTCGATGATGCCGCCCTCGTAGCAAAACTCCTCCACGTGGGGAGTCGCCTCGCGCTCGTCGGTCAGCACGATCTTGAGGTTCTTATTGAGGAACGCCGTCTCCTGCAGACGGTTGTGCAGCGTATCGAAATCGTAGATGCAGGTCTCGAAGATCTCGTCGTCGGGCCAGAAGGTGACGGTGGTGCCCGTCGAATCCGAGGTGCCCACGACCTCCATCTTCTTGACAGTCTTGCCGCGCGAGAACTCCATCTCGTAGGTGTTGCCGTCGCGACGAACCTGAACGACCACACGCTTGGACAGTGCGTTGACGACGGAGATGCCAACGCCGTGCAGGCCGCCCGAAACCTTATAGGCCGAGTTATCGAACTTACCGCCGGCGTGCAAAATCGTCATAACGACCTCGAGCGTCGGGATCTTTTTAACAGGGTGCTCGTCGACGGGGATGCCGCGCCCGTTGTCGACGACCGTGATGGAGTTGTCGGCGTGGACCGTCACCTGGATCTCGGTGCAGAAACCGGCCATGGCCTCGTCGACGGAGTTGTCAACGATCTCCCACACCAGGTGATGCAGACCGCTGGCGCTCGTCGAGCCGATATACATGCCCGGGCGCTTACGAACGGCCTCGAGACCTTCGAGAATCTTAATCTCGCCGCCATCGTAATCGTTTTCGTTTGCCACACGTCCTCCTTCAGTCAAGAAAATGTGTACAGCCTTACTAGTTTATCGTAAAAAAAATGTGTACAGCCTTACTAGTTTATCGTAAAAAAATACCCTCGGGAACGAGGGTATTTGGCTCTACAAGGCCACCAGATGCGATTTAAGGCTCTTTTTTGCTTTGCACGCCCTTGGCCCACTCGGCGCTGGCTCTCATGGCATTCTCGAGGGCCTCGCGCAGTTTTTGGTCTTCGATGGGCGCCACTCGGCGCTCAATCTCGGTGCGCTCGGCCTCACTGAGGTCGGCGTGCGGGGCCGGCGGGCGCTCGGTCGTCGCCGGGCGCAGGCGCTCCTTGGCGGCGGGCGGCGTGTGACCGGGCGCGGTGGTTTTGAACACCAGGCCGTCCACATGCGCACCGGCGCGCTCCATGCGCGCGCGAATGATCTCGCGCAACAGCGTCATTTCCTGCGTCCACGAGGGCGAGTCGAGATACACCAGCAGCTCATTGGACTCGGGCAGGTAGCGCAGGCCCGTCACATGCCGTCCCTCGCGCGTGCCCGAGCACACCGCGTTCCACGCGCGATAGACCGCGCGCGACTCCTCGGCAGCCTCCATCTGCGCACGGCGCTCGGGCGTTGCAGCCGCCAGGATGCGCTGGCGCTCTGCGTTCAAAAACCCACTGAAGGCGACCGTTTCGCTCTCGCGCTCGTAATTAGCACGTCTCACCCATGCTCACCACCTTGGCTCGATCAAGCAGGTCATCGGTAAAGTACCCCAAGTTGGTCGTGGTTATGACCGTCTGGATATCATCGCCGATCAGCCGCAGGAAAGCACCGCGGCGTTCGCCGTCGAGTTCGCTCATCACGTCGTCCAAAAGCAGCAGTGGGGCGGTGCCCAGGACATCGCGAGCCACGGCCACCTCCGCCACCTTCCAGGCCAGAACCAACGTTCGCTGCTGACCTTGGCTGGCAAATGAACGGGCGGAGCGACCCGCCACGGTGAACTCAATCTCATCGCGATGCGGTCCCACCAACGTCACGCCGCGGCGAATTTCCTCGTCGGCGTGCTCATCAAGGGCAGCCAGCATGCGCTCGTACGCCCAGCCCTTCAGCTCTTCGCGATCCTCGACCTGGGGCAAATCCCCCAGCGTAGACGTATAGGCCACGTTGGCAGCCTCGCCGGACGCCACTTGCCCGTAGGCAGTGCGCACATGGCCCGCCAGCCGGTCGAGCAGGGCCAACCGGTGCACGAGCAGGGCCGAGCCCGCGCGGGCAATCGAATCGTTCCACGCGCCGAGCATCTCGCGGCAGCACCAGGTCTCCTTGAGCAAGGCGTTACGCTGAGTCACGCAGCGCCCATAGGTGCTCGCAAGATCGGCATAGCGTGCGCTCAGTTGCATGCCAAAGTCATCGAGGGCGGCGCGGCGCACACTGGCGCCTCGCTTAACCATGTCCAGATGGTCGGGGCAAAACAGCACGCTCGGCAGAACCCCGCGCACACCGGCGGCAGAGCATCTCTTGCCGTTGCGGCTAAACGAGCGTTTACCGTCCTCCGCGCTCAATCCCATATCAAGCACGCGGTCGTCGCCCTCGAGCCTCAGCTCGGCCTTGCACGAGCCCACGCCGTCATGGACGAGCTCGGCTGCGGTCGGATGCCTAAACGAGGCGCCGCTCGTCAGCAGCTGCAGCGCCTCTATGAGATTGGTCTTTCCCGCCGCGTTGGGTCCCGCAAGTATCGTCACGCCCTCGTCCAGGGCAAGGCGATAACTATCGAAGCTGCGGTAGTGCGCGACGGAAAGATCGCGGGCGAACATGGTCATAGGGCGGTTGCTAGATGCGGACCGGCATGACCAGGTACAGGTAGTTGATCTTGTCGTAGGACTTGAAGATGCCCGCCTGCGAGTAGCTCTTGAGCTCCAGCGTGATCTCCTTCTCCTTGGACAGGGCGTTGAGGCAGCCGAAGATGTAGTGGTAGTTGAAGGCGATGGTGCCCGACTCGCCCTCGGCCTCGACATCGATCGTCTCCTGTGCAAGGTCCTGGTCATTGGAAATGGAGGACAGGCCCATCTGCCCGTTCTCGACATCGATCTCGAACTTGACGGCGGGGTTGGCGCTCGCGATAACGGCCACGCGCTTGAGGGCGGCGTTAAAGGCGGCGACGTCGATCTTGACGCTCGTCACGCACGAATCGGGGATGAGCTGCTTGTAGTTGGGGTACACGCCCTCGATGCGGCGCGACACGTAGGTGGTGTTGCCGGCCTCAAAGACGACCTGGGTGTCGGTAGCCCCGATCATGATGGTCGCCTGGCTGGCCATGATGTTCAGCGCGTCGTTAAAGGCGTCGGCCGGAACGTTAAGCTCAAAGGAGCCCTCGAGGGTCGAGGTCTCGACCTGCGTATCGCACACGGCCAAGCGGAAGGAATCGGTCGCCACCAGGCGCACGGTGTTGTTCTCGACCTTCATGTGCACGCCGCCCAGGATGGGGCGGGCCTTGTCGGTCGAGGTGACGCGCCACACGCGGCCGACCATTTCGGACAAGATATCGGTCGGCAGCTCCACGGCACTCTCGATGGCATAGGCCGGAAACTCGGGGAAGTCATTGGCATCGAGCGTGTTCAGGCGGAATGAGCTCTTCTCGCAACTAATCAACACCTGGCGCTCGGACAGCTCAAAGGTGACCGGGGCATCGGGGAGGGTCTTGGTGATATTGGAGAGCATCTTACAGGGGATGACCATCTCGCCCTCTTCTTCGACATGCGCCGCAATGCGATGACGGATCGAGATGGTGTAGTTAGAGGTCTGGAATTCCAAGATGCCGTCTTGCGCCTTGACGAGCACGCCCGACAGGATGGGAAGGGTGGATGCCGAAGCGACACCCTTCATAACGACGCCGATGGCTTGTGTAAGCGAGCTCTGGCTGACGGTGAACTTCATCTTTTAATACCTTTCTATAGATATAAAAATCTTAATAATAGTAATAGCACTGACGAAACTGTTGATTACTCCCAAAGACGCAGGTCAGACCCAGAAAGAGAATCGACAGCAACCTGTGTGCAACGGGGGTGGTTTTCCACGTTCAAAACCTGCGCAAAACTTTTCATCACCGCGGGTTGGGTTTTAGACACCTTATGCCCGTGGTTTCGACAAGTTTTCAACAGGTGTCTCTATTTCCCTACGAGCGCAGTGTAATTTTATCGCGCAACGATTTGAGATCTTCGGTGACGGTGCGGTCTTCCTGGATCATCTTCTGGACCTTTTTGTAGCTCGTGCTGACGGTCGAGTGGTTGCGGTTGCCAAATTCGGCGCCCACCGCCGTGGTCGTCATCTCGCACATCTCGATGGCCAGGTAGATGGCGATATGGCGTGCTTTCGCGATATTGGCGTTACGACGCGGGCCGATGAGCTCCTCGTGCGTCACGCCGTACTGCTCTTCGATGACGGACTGGACCGTCTGAACGTTGATCTTTTTGGCCGATGTGTCGAAGTACTGGCTGGCGATGGCGTCGATATCGTCAAAGGTGAGCTCCCCGCCCTCGCGCTCGCGGTCGCCCGCCTCGCCGGCGCAGCGCTCGCAAAAGCTCTCGAGTTCGCGGATGTTGGTGCCCGAGACCTCGGCCATGTGTCTAAAGTGCTCGTCGGTCAGGTGTCCGCCGTCGCCCCCATAGGCCGCCAGCAGCGAGTCGTCGCCTGCCTCGGGAGCGGCGACGATGGTGTTCTCGTAATAGCGCTGCAAGATCTTGTATTTCATCTCGTAGCTGGGCTCTGCGACCAGGCAGAGCATGCCGGCGTTGAAGCGGCTGGTCAGACGCTCGTCCATGCTCAGGTCCTTGGGGGCGCGGTCTGCCGCGATGACGACCTTCTTGTTGTTGCGGATGAACTCGTCCATGAGCTGGAAAAAGTAGTCCACGCTCGCGCGCTTGCCGATGATGTTTTGAATGTCATCGATGATGAGCACGTCCACGCCGTGATACGCCTGCATGATGGGGGCGTTGCTCTTCTTTTGACGGTCGAACTCGGTCATCAGGTCGTCCAGATATGCCTGGGAGTTGGCATATTTGACCTTGATCTCGGGCGACTTCTCGGCGAGCTCGTTTTTGATGGCAAGCAGCAGGTGCGTCTTGCCCAGGCCCGATTTGCCGTAGATGAACAGTGATGTGCACGTGCCACGCTCGTCCGCGAGGGCGGCAAACTTGAGTGCCGAGCGATAGGCATGGCTGTTCTCGGGGCCGTAGACAAAGTTCTCAAAGGTAAATTTTGAGTTCGCGGCGAGCGGGGCTCCATCCGTATTCTGCTCGTCCGGCACAGTCGGCGCTGGTATGGGCGAAGCGGGGGTCGCAGCTTGCGTGGATTTAGTCGCCGCTCCGCCCTTCATCTGGTTCATCATGCGACGAAAATCGTCGGCCGAGAGCGTGTTCTTGATTGCAATGCCCGAATCCGCGCCCGCCGTTGCGTCGTGAGCGATGGGCATGTGCGTGACGGGTGCGCTCGTTGACGTCGCCGCAGCGGTTGGCAACGGCGCCATGGTTTCACGGGAAACATCGCTGTGCTGGTGCTCGATTGTCAGCACGTCGCCTGCGGAGGCCGGCACCGCCGGGGAAGCAGCGGGAGCCGTGGCGGGCGCCGTCGTGGCAGCGGATTCCGCTGCGGCGCCTTGCGGTGCCACGATGTCGAGAGCAATCGGTGCAAAGGCGATTTCTTCCAGATAGGCCTCAATAGTCGGCTGATGCTTTTTGAGCTGCGCGATGGCAAAGCGCGAGGGGGCCTCGATCGTGAGCGTATCTTCGGTCAGGCTTATGGCGCGCGATTGCCCCAGCATGTTGATGAGGCGTGCATCTTGGCCGTCGCGCTGGCAAAAGGCGATGGCATCCCCCAGGATGATGCTTGCTTCCTCGTCCACTGTCTCTCCCGTTCTTTAGCTCTGAGCTCGCACGCGAGCGGCGCCGAGTTCGGTCAGATGGTATTTCTGGCCATGCTTGATGACCAAGCCGGCCTGCGCCAAGTCATTGAGCGTGCGTGACCAAGTGGGGGCCGAGTTTCCAAACGTCCTCGCCAGATCGGTTGCACCGCACGCTTGATTTTGCGCCAAATAGCCCAGCGCGGCGTTGCCGCGATCGCTTACGAACACGTCCGGTTGTGGCTGCGCATACTGATTTACTGCATTAGGATACATCATTTGAGCTGCTGGTTGTTGAGAACTCTGCATCGGCGGCATTTGCTGTTGAAAACTTTGAGGCCACTGTTGGTAAGGCTGCAGAGGCATCTGTTGGGCCCAGGGGTTGTACTGCTGCTGCAGCATCTGCTGGTACGGCTGCTGATATCCCTGCTGGTACTGCTGCGGGAACTGCTGGCCATACCCCAGTGGCGGCATCTGCTGATATGGATATCCCCGTTGGTACGGCTGATAGCCCATTTGCTGGCCACCCGGTGTCCCCGTCGCCTGCTGCTTTGCTGCTGCATCCTGATCTGCCAGCGGCATGGCCTCTGGCATGTTTGGCGTCATCGACATAGATGCCGCCTGGGGCTCTTGTGTGGGAAGCATTCCGGGCTGCTGCATCTGCCCCACGGGGGGCTGCATCTGCTGCGTTGCCATGGGCTGCTGCGCAAAAGCTCCCGGCAGGGGATATGTGGGGTGCTCCGTCTCGGGCCGCACGGCAGCACCGCGTCCGCCGGCACGCTCGATTTCCTGCACGCGTTTAGGGTTCAGGCTTACCGTAACCACGGTGCCGTTGCCCATGTTGTCCTCGATGGATACGGCACCGCCGGCGTTTTCCAAATACTCCTGCACCATGGGAAACCCTGCTCCGGTTCCACGGATATAGCGCTTCATCTTGCTGTTTGCGCTGGTAACGCCAAAGTCGAAAGCGCGTTCCTTGTCGTCGATGCCGGGTCCTTGGTCAGCAAAGCGGATGGTGTCTCCGCCGTCCAGAATCGAGATGATGGGCTCTGCAAAGTGTGCGTGGATAAAGTTTTCGACAATCTCGCGGATGACCATGAGCGAGATATGGCCACCTTGTTCTTTCATGCACTGGTAGACGGTGTTGGTCGTCTCTTCCAAATACGTGCGGACATCTTGCGGATCAATGACGATCACACGCGGTGTCGACAGCATGTCGTCATAGACGGCGATGCGCGCGGCGTACATGGCTTTTGGCGCCTGTGTTGTCGTCTGTTCACCTTCGTCACGCTCTTCGCGCACGCCGGTGATGTGCTCGTTGTCGGGTGCCGGGTCTCCGGAATCGACCATGGTGTAAAAGTCGTCAGACATGCCGCTCGCAATCTTCCAAAAGGTTTCGAACAAATAGTAGCTCACCGTGCAATGTTTCTCATCTTTCGACAAACTTTCAAAACCTGTTGAAAACTTTGGAAAACGGACGAAAAGTTCTCAACATTGCCAACATGACCTGTTGAAAACTCGATGAAATATCGTGAAAAGTTGTCACGCACCGCTAAATCGAGCTTGGCTTATGGGGGAACCGTGTGAACTGCGCAACCTTTTACCTTTGATTTCTTGACATTTGAACATTGATTTCCCTACAATCTTCAAGCTCACGTGTCTATATCTGCGTCCGCGTCCCCGCGGACACTCGAAATGCAGCAGGAGGAACTTAAGATGAAGCGTACGTATCAGCCTAATAAGCGTAAGCGTGCCAAGACCCATGGCTTCCGTGCCCGTATGGCCACTAAGGGTGGTCGTGCCGTGCTCGCCCGTCGTCGTGCCAAGGGCCGCAAGCGTCTCACTGTCTAGCAGCGATACACACATCTCGCATGAAGACTATTAAGTCTCGGCAAGATTTCGAGCATGTGTTCAGTCAGGGGCGTCGTTTCAATCACCCTCTGATTCGAATGACCATATGTGAATCGGTTGGCGAAGGCGACTCCGGAAGGGTCGCCTTCGTTGGTGCTAAGCGACTCGGTTGTGCCGTCGTGCGCAACCGATCTAAGCGTGTGATGCGCGAGGCCGCCCGCAGCTGCGGATTTCCCGTTGCGGGTTATGACATCATCTTGTTTGCAACTCCCAAGACGAGGGTTTCCTCGCCGCAGGAGATGGACAAGGCGTTGCGTTCGCTTATGAAGCGCGCCGGCGTTGCCGGGGAGGAGCGATGAGCAATCACGTTTTGCGACGTGTTGCCATCGCTCCTATTCGCATATATCAACAGGTTATTTCGCCCTTATTGCCTGACGCCTGCATTTATTACCCAACGTGCTCGCAATACGCCATCCAGGCGATTGAGAAGCACGGTGTTTTGAGAGGCTGCTGGCTTGCCGTGAGGCGCATCGCTCGCTGCAATCCCCTGCACGTCGGCGGTTATGACCCTGTGCCCTAGCGGGCACTCGCTATCGGAGGAAAACTTACATGTGGGATTGGATCGTTAACATCCTTTTCGAGCTGCTCAAGCTCATCCAGACCTTTGCGGTCGACTGGGGCCTGTCCATCATCATCCTGGTGGTCATCATCCGTCTGCTGCTGACGCCGCTCATGCTCAAGTCGACCAAGTCGACGGCTCGCATGCAGGTGCTGCAGCCCAAGATGCTCGAGATCCAGGAGCGCTATGCCGACGATCCCCAGCGTCAGGCCGAGGAGATGCAGAAGTTCTACAGCGAGAACAAGTTCAACCCCATGGCTGGCTGTCTGCCGCTGCTGATTCAGATGCCTATCCTGTTCGCCCTGTTTACATTGCTGCGCAACCTGCCGCAGTACTTTAACGACGGCACGTTCTCGTTCTTCAACATCCTGCCCGACCTGACCACCACGCCGAGCGCTTCCTTTGCCGATGGCTTTATGGTTGCACTGCCTGCGCTGGTTTGCCTGATCCTGTTTGCCGTCCTGACCCTGATTCCGCAGCTCTATATGTCGCGCAACCAGACCGGCCAGCAGGCTCAGAGCATGCGTATGATGGCCGTTGTCATGACGGTCATGATGCTTTGGATGGGCTGGAGCTTTCCCGTTGGTGTTCTGCTGTACTACGACGTCTCGTCTGCTTGGCAGGTTATCCAGCAGATTTTTGTGACGCAGAAGGTCATCGACAAGGCGAAGGCCGATGAGGAGGAGCGTCTTAAGAACGCGCCGCTGCAGGTTGAGGTCACTCGTCGAGAGAAGAAGCCGCGCCCGCACAAGAAGAAGTAGTCGGGATATCAATCTTATTTAGGTACCTAACTTTTGGAGTACGTTATGTCTGAAGAGATCATCGAGGATATGCTTGAGGAGGTTGCCCCGCAGGTCGCGGGCGATTATCCCGAGATTGCACAGCGCTACAAGGCTGGTGAAGAGCTGACCGATGAGGAGCTCGACACCATTGCCGATGTTGCGATTTCCATCCTGCGTTCCATCCTTTCGCACTTCGATGCCGCCAACTCTCCTATCGATGAGTATGAGGGCGACGAGGGTGAACTGATTTTGGATGTAACGGCTCCCGACCTTGCTGTTCTCATTGGCCGTCATGGTCGCACCCTTGATGCCCTTCAGGTTATGTTCTCTTTGCTGGTGAGCCGCAAGCTTGGCTTTAGGTATCCGGTTGTAGTGGACGTCGAGGGATACAAGAGCCGCCGTCAGGACAAGGTTGCCTCCATGGCTCAGTCTGCTGCCGAGCGCGCCATCCGCACTCACAAGAGTGTTTCGCTTCCGCCCATGAATGCCTACGAGCGCCGACTGGTTCACATTGCACTTCGTGGCAATGATGCGGTCGATACTCATTCTGAGGGTTCTGACCCTGATCGCCATGTAGTGATTGTTGCTCGATAATCTACTCGAGCTTATGCTAAGGGGACGTGGTTTCCACGTCCCCTTTTTTTGTCAAAAGTTCTCGATACACTGATTTTTGTCAGAAAGGAGCTTTCGTTGTTAGTACTTACTGATCAGCAGGCTGACGAGATGTTGAGTCGTCTAACTTCCTATTGCAAAGAGTATTCCTTGAGCGTAACTGATGTTGAGCTGAGGAAATGTATCCAGCATTTGGATTTGGTTCTTGAAACAAATAAGACAACCAATCTCACCCGTATTCTTAACGTAGAAGATGCTGTAGTACTTCATATCCTCGACTCACTTGTTTTGCTCCCCTATATCAATAAGGCTCCTGAGGGAGCTTTGCTCGATATGGGAACAGGTGCGGGCTTCCCTGGTATTCCATTAACCATAACCACGCATCGTAAAGCTACTTATATTGACTCTGTTGGCAAGAAGGTTGATGCTGTTATTTCCTTTGTCCATGCTCTTGGATTGAAACATGCTCATGCGGTTCATGATCGTCTTGAAGAATATGCTCGAAGCCATAAGAAGCAGTTCTCTGTTGTAACCGCCCGCGCACTGGCCCCTCTACCGATTCTTGTTGAGTATGCGGCTCCGTACCTCAAGGATGGAGGGCTATTTGTTATCACCAAGGGCAATCCTTCGGATGAGGAGCTTGCTTCTGGCATGTCAGCTGCAAAGATTTGCGGCTTCACTTTGCTTCTGAATGACGCTATCGATTTGCCTGAGGGCCTGGGCCACAGGGAGTTCATTGTTCTTAAGAAGAGTCATCCAGCATCCGTCTCATTGCCTCGTGCAAATGGCATGGCAAAGAAGAATCCGCTTGCCTAGATGTTTCACGTGAAACATAATGGATACTAACAACTTGCGGTGTTTCACGTGAAACATGGCGGTTGATATCGAATCGGAATGTTTCACGTGAAACATCCTCCGTTTGACAGCTTTAATACACACCAGGAGGGACCGTGGGATTTCGCGACGTTAAGCGTTCTAAGAGCGCAAAAGACACGCGTATCATTGCAATCATCAATCAAAAAGGCGGCGTCGGTAAGTCAACGACGGCTGTAAACCTTGCAGCAGCACTGGGTGAGCAGGGTCGTAAGACGCTGATTGTCGATTTTGATCCGCAAGGAAACAGCACTAGCGGATTTGGAATTGAAAAAGAAGACCTTGATCACTGCATCTATGATGCATTGTTGAATGATGTGCCGGCAGAATCGCTTGTTCTTGATACAAATTGCAAAAAGGTATTCGTAATTCCGGCTACAATTCAGCTTGCAGGCGCGGAAATTGAACTCGTAAGCGCAATTGCTCGTGAAACCCGTCTCAAAGATTTGCTTGAGCCGATTCAGGACGAGTTCGATTTTATTTTCATTGACTGTCCCCCTTCGCTCGGCCTGCTTACTATCAACGCCTTGACCGCAGCAGACAGCGTTTTGATTCCGATCCAATGCGAGTATTATGCACTTGAGGGCGTTACGAAGCTGCTCGAGTCAATGAAGATGGTCAAATCACGTCTGAACAAGGGCTTAGACACCTATGGCGTGCTTATGACTATGTATGACTCGCGTACTTCTCTGTCGAATCAGGTTGTTGAGGAGGTTCAATCGTACTTTGGTGACAAGGCGTTTAAAACGCTGATCCCCCGTACGGTTAAAATCTCCGAAGCTCCGTCTTTTGGAGAACCGGTAATTACCTATGCACCTCAAAATAAGGGTGCAAAAGCGTATATGAACCTTGCAAAAGAGGTGATCAAGCGTGCCTAGTGCAAAGAAACGTGGCGGATTGGGACGTGGACTCAATGCTTTGGTCTCAGAGGCCGAGTATGAGACCGGTGGTTCGGCTGCATCCGCTTCAAAGGCTGCATCTGAAACGAAACTACCTATTGAGGATATTGTTCCCAACCCTAACCAGCCGCGAATTCACTTTAACGAAACTGAACTTCGCGAGTTGAGCGAGTCAATCCAAGAACATGGCGTTTTACAGCCGCTTTTGGTTCGCAAGCATGGAAACGGCTATGAGATCATCGCTGGTGAGCGTCGTTACCAGGCGTCGAAGCTTGCTGGTCTTGAGGAGCTGCCTGTCATCATTAAAGATGTTAATGATGAAGAGATGCTTGCTCTTGCTCTTATCGAAAACCTTCAGCGTTCTGATTTGAATCCCGTCGAAGAGGCTAAAGGCTATCGCCAGCTTATCGATGCCAGCGGTATGACCCAGGAAGCATTGTCGAGGGCAGTCAGCAAGTCACGCTCTGCAATTACAAACTCGCTACGCCTTCTCGATCTCCCCGAAGTTGTTCAGCAGATGATTTTTGAGGGCAAACTTACTGCTGGTCATGCACGCGCGATTCTTGCAGTTCCCTATGAGGATGCACGAATTCGACTAGCAGAGAAAGTTGTTGCGGACGGCCTTTCCGTAAGAGCGACAGAAAATCTTGCTCCGTTGTTTTCTGCCGGAGAGACACCTAAAACGCCTAGACCTGCAACGCCTCAGTCTTTTAAAAAGGCTGCCCGTGTGCTTCGTCAGGTATTTAATACCAACGTGCGTGTGAAGAGCTCGCGTGGAAAGAATAAGATTGAGATTGAGTTTAAAGACGAGGAAGAGCTCTCTCGTATTCTTGGCGAAATGATTCAGTTTGATCAAGGAGGCCAGGATGAGGAATAAGATTTTAACTGCGATTGCATTGGCGACGACTGTCGCAGCTGGTGCCTTTGCTGGATATAAGATCGCGACAGACGATGAACTTCGAGGTCGTCTGCTTCGAGGCGCGCAAGATATCGTCGATACTTCCAAGAAGAAAATGAATGTTATGACAGAAGATGTTGCCATGCGTACAGCTCGGGTAACAAAGAATCCTAAGATTAATCAAGGTTGGGTTAGTAACCAATGGGAAAATGTAGGCTATTAGGTACCTAACAATTACTCAGCATATTTTGAGAGGCCCTTGTCTAATTCATGAGACAAGGACCCCTTATTTTGGCCGTAAAACATGGGACAGGTAGCAGCATATTCAAAATTAAGGACAATAAATGAAACGACCCCGGTTGCATATTCTGCAACCGGGGTCGTTCGATGTTTCACATGAAACGTTTTGGGGTGCGACTCCCCTATGCGTTCTTCTGAACTTTGAAGCGCTGCTTCAGCTGTCCGCAAGCGGCGTCAATATCGTTACCACGGGAGTTACGAATCGTGGTCTCGATGCCACGGGACTCTAGACGACGCTGAAGATCCTCAACCTTATGAATCGGCGACGGCTTGAGCGGGCTACCCTCGATGTCGTTAAGCTGAATGAGGTTAACGTGGCACAGCGTTCCCTCGCAGAAGTCGCAGAGCGCCTGCATCTCGGGATTCGTATCGTTGACGCCTTCGATCATGGCATACTCATAGGTTGGGCGGCGGCCGGTCTTCTCGGTGTAGAGCTGAAGCGCCTCGTGAAGGCGAAGCAGCGTGTACTTCTTAACACCGGGCATGAGCTTATTGCGCGTCGACTGGATGGCGGAATGCAGTGAAACAGCAAGCGTGAACTGCTCGGGGATGTCGGCAAATTTGCGAATACCGGGAATGACGCCACTGGTAGAGACAGTGAGGTGACGAGCACCGATACCGATGCCATCGGGGTCGTTGAGGATTCGCAGAGCCTTGAGAACCTCGTCGTAGTTGGCAAATGGCTCGCCCTGGCCCATGAAGACGACGCTCGTGGCGCGCTCGCCAAAGTCGTTGGATACATGAAGTACCTGGTCGACGATCTCTTGAGCGGTCAGAGAGCGCTTGAGGCCGTTGAGACCAGTAGCGCAAAAGGCGCAGCCCATGCCACAGCCTGCCTGGGTGGAAACGCAGACGGAAAGCTTGTTGCGACGGGGCATGCCGACAGTCTCGACGGAAATGCCGTCATGGTACTCGAGTAGATACTTGCGAGAGCCATCTTTGGAAACTTGCTTGGTGAGTTCAGTCGGCGTGTCAAAGGCAAAAGCCTCTTTAAGCTGCTCGCGGAAAGCCTTTGGAAGGTTGGTCATATCGTCAAACGAACAAACGTTCTTCTCAAAGACCCATTCGATGAGCTGCTTCGCGCGGAAGGCGGGCTGGCCAAGTTCGGCCACGAGCTCGCGAATATCGTTTTGGCTCAAGTCGCGAATGTCCTGAGATTTAGTCCTGGGATTCATGGAAGCCTTTCGATTTTGGGGAAACGTAGAGGGTATCGCTACAATATGGTATCAGCTGCAGAAATTATAGAGGAGGAGTCTGCCCATGCCGGGTAAAAGCCTAGAGAACATGCACGTAGCGGTCTTGGCGGGCGGTCATTCCGCTGAGCGCGAGATCTCGCTCAATTCGGGAAAGAACGTCGTGGTGGCACTGAAGGAAGCCGGCTACACCTCGGTGGAGCTGCTCGACACGGCTGCCGACGACTTTATGGTAACCATGGCGACCGGCGGCTTTGATGTGGCATTTATCGCCATGCACGGCGCCGGCGGTGAGGATGGCGCCATGCAGGGCGCCATGGAGACCTTGGGTATCCCCTACACGGCCTCGGGCGTGCTTGCCAGCGCCTGCGGTGCCGACAAGGAGGTCTCTAAGCTCCTGTACGCCAAGGCGGGCATTCCCATTGCCTCCGGCCTCGCGCTCGAGGTGGGCGATGAAGTCGATATCGATCATATCGTCGAGGTTTGTGGCGAGCGCTGCTTTGTGAAGCCGGCCGTCAACGGTTCCAGCTATGGCATTTCCCTGGTCCATGAGCCCTCCGAGCTGCCCGCGGCAATCGCCAAGGCGTTTGCGTACGGCGACAAAGTGCTGGTCGAGAAGTGCATCGAGGGTACCGAGATCACCGTCGGCGTGTACGGCGAGGACGACGTGCGCGCCCTGCCGATTGTCGAGATTCGTAAGCCCAAGGACTGCGAGTTCTACGATCTGGACGTGAAGTATGTCGACCCTACGGACATCCATCGCATTCCGGCGCAGATTTCACCCGAGAATTACGCTCGCGCTCAGGAGCTTGCCTGTGCTGCTCACAAGGCCCTCGGTTGCCTGGGCATCTCGCGCAGCGATTTTATTGTGAGCGAGGACGGCCCCGTTATCCTCGAGACCAATACCATTCCCGGCATGACCGATACGTCGCTGTATCCGGATGAGATCCGCCACACCGACGACATGACGTTCCCGCAGGTCTGTGACAGCCTGATCCGTATGGGTCTTCGTCGAGCGGGCATTGCATGCTAATCGAGGACGCGGTTTCGTCAGGAACGCCGCAGTTTGTCATCGACTCCTATGCCACGCTTGCCGAACACGCCAAAACGCAGTCCTTCGGCCTTATCGAGGAAGATGTGATTGTCCTCGATACCGAGACCACGGGTCTTTCGGTGCAGGACAATGAGCTGATCGAGATCTCGGCGGCCCGTCTTTCGGGCCGCGAGGTCGTCGACCGCTTCGATACCTTCGTGCATCCCAAACAGCTGATTCCCGCCGAGATTACCGAGCTCACGAGCATTACAAATGCCGATGTGGCAGATGCCCCGTCGGCCGTTGAGGCCGTCGCCGCTCTCGCCGATTTTGTCGGCGGTTGCCCGGTGATCGCACATAACGCCACGTTCGACCGCTCGTTTATCGAGTCGGTCAAAGGCGGCGTCAACGTGAGCGATATTTGGATCGATTCGCTGGCGCTGTCGCGCATCGCGCTTCCGCGCCTGGCCTCGCACAAACTGTCTTTTATGGCCGATCTGTTTGGCTGTGACTCGGTATCACACCGTGCCAATGCCGACGTCGACGCCCTGTGTGGCGTATGGCGCGTGTTGCTCGTGGCGCTCACCGACTTGCCCCAGGGCCTCATGGCGCGCCTAGCCGACATGCATCCGGATGTGCCTTGGTCCTATCGTCCTATCTTCTCATTCTTGGCAGGGCAGAACCCTGGTTCTATCTTCTCTCTCAGCGCCGCTCGTGCTGACGTCCTCAAGGCCGATCGCGCCGACGATCGGGTGGACGCCGACGAACTGCCGGTCCTCAAGATGCCGAGTCGTGAGGAGATTGAGGCAGACTATGCGCCAGGTGGCCTGGTCAATCGCATGTATCCCGCTTACGAGCCGCGTGATGAGCAGATCGCGATGGCGCTCGAGGTCCGCGATGCGCTGGTCACGGGCACTCATCGTGTAATTGAGGCGGGCACGGGCGTCGGCAAATCGATGGCCTATCTGGTGCCTTTTGCCGAGGCAGCGCGGCGTAACAACATCACGGTTGGTATTGCGACCAAATCGAACAATCTTGCCGACCAGCTCATGTACCATGAGCTGCCAAAACTTGCCGAGCAACTGGACGGTGGTCTGTCATTTTGCGCTCTCAAGGGCTATGACCACTATCCGTGCCTGCGCAAGCTTGAGCGCATGAGCCGAGGCCAGGTCGAGATTACCACCAAGCGCGATCCGGCGGACACGCTCACGGCGGTCGCGGTCATTATGGCGTACGTCTGCCAATCAGCCGATGGCGACCTCGACTCGCTCGGCATTCGGTGGCGCAGCGTCAACCGCCCCGACTTTACGACGGCCTCGCGCGAGTGTGCTCGTCGCCTCTGCCCGTTTTTCCCTGATAAATGTTTGGTCCACGGCGCTCGCCGTCGTGCGGCGCATGCCGATGTGGTGGTCACCAACCATTCCCTGCTGTTCCGCAATGTCGCGGCCGAGGGCAGGATTTTACCTCCGATTCGTCATTGGGTAATTGACGAGGCCCATTCCATCGAGCGCGAGGCGCGTCGTCAGTGGGCGCGCGTGGTGTCGGCGGATGAATCGCGCGTTCTGTTTGAGCGCCTGGGTGGCTCGAGCGCCGGCGCGCTAAGCCAGGTTTCCCGTGATTTGGCAACCTCCGAGGGCTCTACGCTCTATCTGGGCCTTACTGCCAAGGCGACGTCGACGGTTGCGCGCGCGAGCATGGCAATCGCCGACGTGTTCGATGGCGTTCGCGAGCTCGGTCGCCGTGCCCGTGGGGGTTATGACAATGCCAATCTATGGATTGGCCCCGAGCTGCGCGAATCTGACGACTGGCATGATTTCTTACAGTCGGCCTACGCTGCCATCGACGCATTGGAACAGGCTGACAAGAGCGTCGACGCGCTGGTGCAAGCCGTCGCCGCCGACAAGCCCGAGGTTGTTGTCGACCTGGGTGATATCTCGCGCCGCCTGCACGAGCTGGCCGAGAACCTCAAACTCATCATTGATGGCACCGATGAACACTACGTGTATTCGCTGCAGGTCAATCGCAGGTTGCGTGCCGGCGGAGAGTCAATGACCGCAGAGCGCATCGACATTGGCGAGGCCTTGGCGACCGAGTGGCTGCCCGAGGTTCACACGGCTATCTTTGCCTCGGCGACCATGACGGTGTCCAAAAGCTTCGAACACTTTAACCACGCGGTCGGCCTCGATCGCATCGGTGCTTCAACATCCTCATCGCTGCACTTGGACTCGAGCTACGACTTCGATTCGAACATGGCTGTAGTCGTTGCGGGCGATATCCCCGATCCGCGCGATCGCGAAAGCTATCTTACGGCGCTCGAGCGCGTGCTGGTCGACGCCCATCTTGCCATGGGCGGATCGGTGCTCACGCTGTTCACTAATCGGCGCGACATGGAAGACCTGTACGCCCGCGTTGAGCCCAAGATGGCCCGTGCGGGTCTGGAGCTCAACTGCCAGCAGCGCAACTCATCTCCTCGTCACCTGCGCGATCGGTTTATCAACGAGCCGACTTCATCGCTTTTTGCGCTTAAGGCCTTCTGGGAGGGATTCGACGCCAGCGGTGAGACGCTGCGCTGCGTCATCATTCCCAAGCTGCCGTTCTCGAGTCCCACGGACCCGCTCTCGTGCGAGCGCAACCTGCGCGAAGACCGCGCTTGGGCGCGCTATTCGCTGCCCGAGGCGGTGCTCGAGGTCAAGCAGGCGGCCGGCCCGCCTTATCCGCTCGTCGACCGATTGCGGCGTGCTGATTCTGGCCGACCCGCGCCTGGTGACGAAGGGCTACGGAAAGAAGTTCTTAACGTCGCTGCCTACGAGCTCCTACCAGCGCATCGAATCGGCGCAGATCGGTCACTATCTGCAACTGTGGCGCGCACGTCACGAGCGGCGGCGCTAAAGCGGACAGACGAGGGTTTTTGCCATATCGCACAGACGCTTTGACAGGGCGGGGTCATCCAAGATGCGGATGGCTCCGCCCGCTGCGATTATCTGGCTCAGTAGCCAACGCTCGGAGCCGTAATGCACGGTTACCGTTGCCATGTCTGCCCCGCTGCGCTCGATTAGGGTGATGCCGGCCCAGTCCAGATGCTCCGTCATATCGAATGGCATCAAGAGCTTTGCGCTACGCTGCGTCCGGGCAAGGGAATCGTGGAGGGATGCGACGCCCGGTGCGTGAGGCACGACGGAGTCTTCCGTCAAGGTGAGTCCCTCGATTTTATCCATGCGATAGGTGCGCTGCTCATCGACCGCGATGTCCCAGGCAATCAGGTATGTTTGGTCGCCGTTTACCGTAATGCGCAAGGGGTCGACCAGACGCTCGCGTGGCCGCGCATCGTCCATCGAGCGATACGAGATGCGGCAGCGAACACCGTCCTGAATGGCGCAGCTCAGCTGCTGCCAGTGCGACCCGTGGTTGACGGTGTCAAAGACGCGCTGGTTATAGCCGAGCTCTTCGGGCAGAAGGGCATGTCGAATCCGAGCTGCCGTCTGCGGCTCGATCCCCAACGATTCAAGTTCATGGTTGAGCACAGCGCCTTCGGCGGCACTCAGGCGCAGCGGTAGCACACGTCCGGCGTCACCGGTGAGGACCACACGCTCGCCGTGGCATTCGCAGATGATGCGCGCACCCGATTCTCGGTCCGCGAGCGTCGAGACGATCTCGAGAATCTCGTCGAGCGATACTCCCGTGATGTCAAAGCGGCCGCAAATTTCGGTTCGTGTCATGCCGCTCTCGCCGGCGGCGTAGAGGGCCTCCATGATGTCGATGGCGCGCGAGAGTCTCTGCTCGCTGGTGAGTTTACGCACGGGCATGCTCGTGCACCGTCCTTTCAATGAGGTGGTTCCACGCCTGCTTGAGCGATTTGGGGGCCATGGGCCTCATGCCGTCCATGGCGTGGGCCATGCAAAATGAGGCGGCGGCTTCAAGGTCGCGCACGTCAACGGTCCAGATCCATCCCGCATCGGTGTGTGCGAGCTCACCTCGCCCGCGCGTGAGGCCGTTGATCATATCGATCTGCGTCTGAGGGGCGAACGAGAACGTGGCTGCAACGGGCGGTCGGTCGGCGAAATCGAATTCAAAGAACAGATAGTCGTTGAGATTGAAGTCCGCAGGGATGGCGTAGGCCTTCGAAGGACGCCAAGCGCGAACGATACGGTCGCAGCGGAATGTCCTGATGTCGTCGGTGACATTGTCGAGGCCGCAGAAGTACGCCACGCCCTCGCGTTCGAACATGCCGTAGACACAGACGGTACGTTCTTTCTGCTCGCCGCGTCCGTTCTGATATAAAAATCGCAGCGCGCATCGCTCGGCAAAGGCGCTCCATACCGCATCGACGGTGGGAGAGCGGCGAATCGGTGTTTCGTCCACCGTCGTCCCACCGGCGAGGTAGGCAATCTTGGAGCGAATATCGGCAAGCGGTGCGGCAAAAGTGGATGAGCCGGCCGCTAGCGTCTGGTCGATGGCGTTGAGCAGGATATCGGCATCGTCTGCGGTGATGAGGCCGCCTGCAGCAAACGTGTGCTCGCGGTCGATTGTCCACGAGCTTTCCTCGGTCTCCTGCGCACCGGCGGGGCGAACCTCCTTGATTAAGATGCCACGCTCGAGCAGTTTGTCACGATCGCGCCGAAACTTGCGCTTATCCGAGTCGATATTGCCCGAGCCATATCCCAGGTCGGAATCCAAGACGATCTGCTCGGTCGTCAACGGTTCGGGGGAGCTGTTGAGCACAAAGAAAAGATTGAGGATGCGCTGAGCCGTTTTATCGAAACTGGGTTCCGAATTCCCCTTTTTAATTGTCGCGGTCGTGTCGCTTGCCGTCATAGGGTCCTCGCATGAGAAGGTGGTTTGCTGCCATGATTTTAGTCCGATATGGAGATTAGGCTATATCCTTGTCCGCTCGGGGCGTTAAGATGGACCGAATTCGGTCGTTTGCGCTCGCTCGGGGTATACTTTCGACTATATACGGTTCTAATGTGCATGCATTGGGCCTATTTGTCGGATTATGGATGTGGAGCGCACATGGCGAACACCCAGAACTATATTAACCACCTGCTGCAGAACACCGGCATTACGCCGGCATGCAGCGAAGAAGAGCGCTTGGCTGCCGAGGATATCGCTCAGATCTTCCGCAACCACGGCTTTGATCCCGAGGTCCAGGAGTTCAATGCTCCGGCGCCCAGTAGATTGGCATTTGCCGTTACCGGTATTCTTGCGTTTGCCGGCGCCCTGCTGATGGGCATCGGCGGCGGTGTCGGCTTGGTCGGCACCTTGCTGGCCATTGTCGGCGCCGTTCTTTACGTGCTCGAGCGCACGGGCCACCCCGTGGTTTCGCGCCTGGGCAAGACGGGCGTGAGCCAAAATGTCATCGCCTACCACAAAGCCTCGGGTCCGCTCGCGTCTCCGCGCAACCGCCCGGTGGTCGTTGTCGCACACTACGACTCTCCCCGTGCTGAGCTGCTCGCCCGTGAGCCCTATGCTTCGTATCGTGCGCTTATCGCCAAGCTGTTGCCTGTTGCCACGGTTGCCCCTGCTGCCGTTGCCATCCTGCGCATCCTGCCGCTTCCCGGCGCGCTCAAGGTTCTGCTGTGGATTGTCGCGATCCTCGCTTCCCTCGTTGCACTTGCCAACGCGGCAAACATCATCTCTAACCGCCACATTCTTCCCTATACGTCCGGCGCGGTGTGCAACAAGTCTTCTGTCGCCGCTATGCTCGGCGTTATGGACAACGTTGCTCCCTTCCAGGGCGAAAACGAGTTTCCCGACGATGTTCCGTTCGACACCTATTTTGGGGAGCAGAAGCGTCGTGCCGAGGAAATGGCGCGCGCAGCGGCGGAGTATGCCGCGGCCCAGCAGCAAAATGACTACGGCAACACCATCGAGTACGAAGAACCTACCTACGCCGAGGACGAGTTCGGTCAGCCGATTGCTCCCGGCGCTCAGACCGAGCCCGAACAGGGTGAGGCTTTCGACGAGCAGATCGAGGGCTTTGAGGGTGCGTCTGCCGACGAGACGCTGATCGGCGCCATCGTGCCCGAGGATCAGAATCAGACTGTCCAGGCCGAAGAGTTCAATGACGAGGTTCCCATTGCCGAGCCGGCGGAGGAGCCTGCCGCGGCCGAGCCCAAGCTCTATCGCAATGCCGCCGGCAACATCCGCTTTGGTTCGGATGCCATCCGTGCGCTCGGAATGCTTCCCGAGTCCTGCACGCTCGATTACGAGGAGGGCGAGGAGCCGACGTTTGAGCTCGAGCCTGCCCCCGTTGTCACCGTGGATGATGAGTCTGCCGCGGTTACCGCTGCCGTTGCCGAGCCCGAGGCGGTGTCCGCGATCGATCCCGCGGCAGGACTGGACATTTTGGCTCCCGCCGCGCCGGTGCAAGACGTTGCGGACGAGTCTGACGACGATTACGTTGAACAGCCGAGGCGCGTGTCTTACGAGAGCGATACTGATTTCTCTGCCGAGATTCCCGCGGCAACGCCCCATGCCGACATTGCATCGGCGTTCTCGTCGATTGGCGCCAGCGCTTCCAACTTCTTTAAGGGTGCGCTTGCAAAGGGCAAGAAATTTGTCGACGATTTCGAGGAGAAGCGCGCTGCCGCACGCGAGGCTGCCGAGCAGGAGGCTATCGCTCAGCAGCAGGCAGCCGAGGCGGCACGTGAGCTCGCGGCGCAAGAGTTCGAGCAGAACGAGGCTATGCAGTCCGTGCCCGTCGACGCCGCCGAAGCTACAACGTCCTTTGAGTCCCAGCAACCGACGTCCGCGGATGTTGTTGAGGCGACGACGTCTTTCGAGGCCCAGCAGCACGTCGATAGCACCATGTCGTTTGATGCCGCGAAGTTCGATTCCACGATAACGTTTGAAAAGCAAGGCACCGCGATTGCCGAGCCCCTTCCTGTTTCCGATGAACAGGGCGACGCGGTGGACGATGACGAGCCTATTGATGCTGCCGAAATCCAAGATGCCGCCGAGGACGAGCCCGTCGAGGCCAACTCTGACGAAGAACAATACGCGGCAGCCGAGCAAGATGAGTCGACCGAGGCCGAGCAGGAGGAAGTGCCTGCGGTTTCCGAGGCTCCCGAGACAGATGAGTCGAGGCCTTACTCCACGCAGATTTTCACCATGCCGACCCCGAGTGGTTCCGGTGCCACGGTTGCCGATGTCGCTCCCATCCAGGACGAAACGGTCGATTCCCTTATGGCCCAGATTTCCTCCCAGGCATCACCGCGTCCGCAGATGAATGTTCCCGATCCGGCGTCGGCACCGTCGCCTGCGCCCTCTTCGTCTCCGCTGGCTTCGGTCCCCGATCCGTCGCTGCCGTCGATGAAGCAGGCAAACGTTGCGTCTCGCACGTCGCTGTTCGACCTTCCCGATCCCTCTGCCCAGGTCAACGACCCCTTTGCTACTGCCCAGGGTCCCGAACCCACATCGGCACCCGTTGCGCCTCCTATGCCCGTTGCGTCGGGCGCGCAGCCGATCGAGACCATTTCGGCTCCCGCCCCGGCGGCACCCAAGTCTCGTAAGCGCGGCCTGGGTGGCCTGTTCGGCCGTAAAAAGAAAAACGAGCAGGACAGCATGAGTGACTGGCTGGGCGTCGAAGACGATTACGATGCCAAGAAGTCCGGTCGCGGTATCGGTTCGTGGGATAACTTCGAGGACGATAACGATGGCTGGAAGGGCGGCGCTACGTCTTCCGATGGCGCTTCTTCCGAAGATATGCTCTCGGCTGTCGCCTCTATGGGCGATGATGAGCTGCTCGGTCACGATATCTGGTTTGTGGCAACGGGCGCCTCGGATTGTGATGGCGCCGGCATGAAGGCCTTCTTGGCTTCGCACCGCGATAAGCTCCGCGGCGTATTCTTCATCAATCTTGAATCCGTCGGCGCCGGTAGGCTTTCGGTGGTGACGGTTGAGGGCGAACAGCAGCTGCTCAAGGGCGATCGCCGCATCATGAACCTGGTCAGCAAGGTGTGCAAGTCGTTCCATGTCGATTGTGGCGCGCTCGAGATGCCCTATGCCAAGACCGATGCCTATGCCGCGCTCGAGGCGAGCCGCCGAGCCCTCACCATCGCCGGCGTGGACGGCACGCGTCTGGCTTGCGCTCGTACCGAGGACGACCTGCCCCACAATGTCAACCCGACGAACATTGCCACGGTATCCGAGGTCGTGACCGAGGTTATCCGCCGTTCGTAGACGGAGCTCTAAGGAGTCAACGTGTTTTCGTATATTAAGCGCCATTGGCCTGTCTACGTGATTTTGACCTTGATTGCCATTGCGTTAGGATTTGGGGCTGCCTACATCGTGGGTGCGAAGGGCTCGACCCCCGCCTCCGCAATCAGCGAAGAGGTGGAGCAAGAACAGAGTACGGGTGCCGATGGGATTCCTGAGTCCGAGCAGGCAATCGTTGATGGTGGATCTTCGTCTGCAGAGTAGATACGGCGATTTACATGATTGAAAGCGGGCGAGCCAGTCCCCTGGCTCGCCCGCTTTTTCATCGCGCTAGCGCTTCTTTGGGATCGACCTAAGGCGAGCGAACCATAGGGCTGCGGCACCCGAGGTCAGGAGCGCGGTGATGCAAGCGGCGATGGGAACTGATCCTGTTGCCGGTAGGTCCTGCGGTAGGGTACAGCGTTGAATGACGCTGTCCTCGTCATGCGACTCAAGTTTATCGCCGCCACCGTTGCGGCAAAGATCGACGCGTGCGCTGTTGGTGAGTGCGGTTTGGGGCGTATAAGCCGACGTTGCCTGCATGTGTACGACTGCGCCCCGAGCGTCTGTGCCAAGGATTGCTTTGGCATCGTCAAGGTCGTCGTGCTCATCTTTGAGATCATCGCGGGTCCAAGAATCCGCATCGCTTCGAGTCGTAAAGTCGGCGGCTACCGCACCGTATTCAATGCGAATGCCCGTTACGACGGTATTGGACGCAAGGTCGAGTTCTTTCGCCTCGAGTGTGGTGGATTCCGTGGTCGAGACATCCGCCTTCCAGAGGTGCCAGCCGTCGTAATCGACGAGGCGGCAATCCTCACCCAGACTTTCCCTTACTTCGTCGGACTCAAGCCAAGGATTTTCGTGCCCATCGTCAAGTGTCGCGTTTGCCGGCTCATCGACGTCTGTCGAGTCCAACGGCGTCGTGCGATACCACACGTTGCACAGACCATTGAGGTCGCCGATGGCGACGGGGGTTTCGATTGAGACGAATCTCGCCGTATCGTCCTCGGCGCACTCAAGATCATCGGTAATTGTGAACTCATCAACCCAGGTAGTTGAATCGTTTCGAGCGTCGATGGTATAGGAGAAAAGCCCATCCGTATTGGTTTGCATCGCGGCACGGTTTTTACCATCGCCGTTAGCCAACTGGCCCTTTTCGATAGGTTGGACAAGTTCCTGACGCTTGTCGACCTGCCCCTTGATCTCGATGGGCGCATCCTTCATCGCGACGGATTGGACTTCTCCCGTATCCTTTATTTCAAACGTTATCTCCTCGGCAAGGTCATAGGTCCGCGGAGACATCATTTCGCGCAACGAGTAGGTGCCGGGTGCAAGATGTTCGACGCGGTGCGGCTTGTCGGATGAGGTCCAGGAGTCTATTTCGGTTTTATCGGGACCATATAAGGTGAGCTGTGCGCCTTCCACTTCCTGCTCACCGCTTGCATCGACCTTGGAGATATCAACCTTGGTGTAATCGTCGGATACGTTAAGCCGTGCTTCTACAACGGGTGTTTTCTGGTCGGCATAAGTAAGGTCGACAATATGGGTTGTCTGATCGAGCAAGAAGCCTGCCGGCGCTTGAGTCTCGACAACCTCGTAGCGTGCGGTGCCAGATCCCAGTGGGAGGTTGTCCGCGCGTGCTTCTCCAGTTTCATCCGTCGTGACGGTCGCGACGGTCTCACCGTCGAGCGCGGCAATGCTACCGTCGGGGCGCACGATATCACCCGAGGCACGGATCTCAAAGACGGCGCCCGCGAGGCTGCTGCCGTCTATGGCATCGGTTTTAACGATCCTGATGTTTCCGGTCGCGGCGTGGTCATAATACGAGGCGATTGCAACGGGCGTTAGGTTCATGTCGGCGGGTATGTTTACCTCGATCTCTTCGCCGACAAGATAGGGCTCTTTGGCCGAGGTTTCGCGTACATAATAGGTGCCCGGCATGAGCGATTCGGGCAGTGTGACGGTGCCGGTCGCGTCAGTCGTAAAGGTGTCCATTACGTTATGTGCTGGATACCAGCAAGTTTGTGAGACAGGTTCGTGATTGCTGTCGAGGAGTTGGAAGGTGAATCCGGCTAGGGGAACAGAAGCGCCTGTTTGGGCATCGCGTTTTACAATCTGGAGATGCGTCGACAGCGCGTGGTTGTCCACAATATATTGAAGCTCGGCCCCGTCGGAAATCTGATTGGCCCCGACGGTCCATTCCCCTGCACGTTTAAAACCCTCGGGGACGGTTTCCGGAACCTCGCGAATCGTGTAGCCGGCACGGTCGTATGGGACAGCTCCGTGGACACCGGCGGGTCGCTTGCCTGTGCCGAACCATGCTTCGGGCTGATCTTTGGTGGAGGCAAAGCCATAGATGTTTGTGGTCGGTGTGCCAACAACCTGCTGAGAGCTGTTGCTGACAACCTCAAAGACAACACCACCCGCCGGCTGCTCCAGGCCGGATTGGTCGCTATTGCCGTAATCCTTGAATTTGGAAATCTCAAGGTTAAACGCAATGGGGATATCGGAAACGCGAGATTCGATCTCGACCACGCCTGAATCGCCGAGCTGGTCGGCTCCAACGGTATAGGTCCAGCTGTCGTTGGATGGCAGGTAGCCCTCGGGGGCTTTTGATTCGTAGATGGTAAAGGTTCCTAAGGGGACATCGGCGAGGGTGGCCCGACCGCTTTCGTCGGTCGTGAGGATTTGTGCCCATCCAGGGGTTGATTGCGACACACACGTGAACTCTGCTCCTGCGAGCGAAGCTCCCACCTGGTGGCCGGCATTCGTCGCGGCATCGAGTTTTACGATACGCAGGTTGATGGTGCCGGGCTGTTCATCAATGGCGACCCGCCCGCCGTCATTCCCCGTGGTAAAGGCAATACGATCGTGGCGGGGGACATAGCCGGCCGGCGCCTTCGTTTCAACTAGGTAGTATGCCGTGTTGGGCAGAAGTGTTGCTTGCGCTCGACCGTTGCTGTCCATCTTGATGGTGCCGACACGCGCGCCGCTGGCGCTCTCAAAAATATCGAATGTTGCCCCGGTAAACTGATAGGTATTGTTTCCGCTGGTAATAACGGTGTTAGCAGACTGCTTTTGGAAGGAAACAGACACCGCCGGCAGTACATAGAGCATGTCTTGACGTTTGCTGCCGCCCGATACGGCCCCTAGATAGCGTCGCGCGCGGTGCGGAGCGGCTTTGATGCTTCCTGATTTTGCGCTGTCGTGGAGCCACCGCGCAGCCGCCACGACTTCATTGTCGGCGGTAAAGTGTCCGCTCTTGGTTTTACCCTGAGCGGTCGTGTAG